>DASWDV010000100.1:0-2719 GCA_036395075.1 Gemmatimonadaceae bacterium
CTGGTGATTGCCGGCGCCGAGAAGCCGGTTGTAACAGAAGGGGAGCTGAGCGAGGAAGCGAATAAGCTCCGCGCCGCCGGCAAGCCGCCGCGCGATGTGATGGAACACCTGGTCACTGCTCTTGGCGCTTCGCGCAACGTCGCCTATAGAATCGCGCACGAGAGTAACGCGTGAAGCAACTCCACAACTTTTTTCAGTGACCAAACGAGATGTCCGTCTTTAAACGTCGTCCCGGCAAGATCGTTTGCGTCGGTCGCAACTACCTGGAGCACGCAAAGGAGCTGGGGAACGAGGTTCCCAGGGAGCCTCTCCTGTTTCTGAAGCCTCCTTCCAGCGTGGTCTGGGAGGGCGAGGCAATCGTGCTTCCGACAGCGTCGTCGAAGGTCGAGCATGAAGGAGAGATCGGAGTGGTGGTGGGGAAAACCCTCACTCGAGTGTCTGAAGGTGAGGCGGCGCGCGGAATCAGAGCGATAATCGCGGTGAACGATGTGACGGCTCGCGACCTGCAAAAGACGGATGGACAATGGACTCGGGCCAAGGGATTTGATACCTTTTGTCCTCTGGGAGAGGAGTCGTCAGAGCTTCCGGACCTCGACAGTCTCACGGTCGTCACGCGGGTGAACGGCGTCGAGCGACAGCGGGGAAAAAGCAGCGAGATGGTCTTCTCGATCCCGTCCCTCCTCGCCTACATCTCGCATATAATGACACTGGAGCCAGGGGACGTTGTTGCGACCGGCACGCCTTCGGGCGTGGGGCCGCTCGTCCCGGGCGACGTGGTCGAGATCGAGATAGCAGGCATCAGTCGCGTCACTAACCCCGTTCAAGAGAGCCGATAGTGCCCGCCTACACCGATCGAGTGCTGAGCCTTCCCGAATATCCGCTGGCAAAAATCCCCGAGCAGAAGCGCGAGCTCATCGCTCGCGGCGTCGACGTCATCGATCTCGGCGCCGGCGACGCTGATCTTTCGCCGCCACCGGCGGTGATCGAACGCATCTCGCAAGCGGTGCGTATTCCTACCATGAGCAGGTACGGATTCGCTTTGGGCCTGGTCGAGTTTCGCGAAGCAGTCGCGAGATTCATGAAGCGGAGATTCAATCAGGATTTCCATCCGCTCAAGGAGATCGTCCCTCTCATTGGGTCGAAGGAGGGGATCTCGCACCTTGCCTTCGCCTATGTGACAAAGGGCGATTATACGATCGTGCCGGAGCCGGGCTACAACTCCTATCTGGGCGGGACTCTTTTGGCGGAAGCCACGCCCTACAAATATCCGTTGCGGCCGGAAAACGGATTTCTGATCGACCTGGACAAGATCCCTGGCGACGTGTTGAAGAAGACGAAGATTCTGTATCTCAACTACCCAAACAACCCGACCTCGGCGATCGCTCCCACAGAGTACCTCGAGGAAGTAGTTCGACGCTGCAAGGAACTGGATATCCTGCTGGTGTATGACAATGCCTATTCCGAGCTCGCGTACGACGGCTATGTGCCACCAAGCATTTTCCAGATCGAGGGCGCGCGCGACGTGGCGATCGAGTTCCACTCGATGTCGAAGACTTACAACATGACCGGCTGGCGGTGCGGCTGGGCGTGCGGGAAGCAGGAGTTCGTTGGCGCGGTTGCGAAAGTGAAATCGTTCATCGATACCGGGACATTCATGGCAATTCAGGCAGCGGCGGCAACAGCTCTGGACGAATGCGCCGATTGGATTCCGACGAACGTCGCGGAATTCAAGAGACGGCGCGACGCTGCTGCCGACGCCTTCACAGAAGCTGGATTTCCCTGCGCGCGGCCGAAAGCGACGATGTACTTGTGGTGTCCACTACCGAAGAACATCCCGAGCGCGGTGTTCGGCGAGCGGCTGTTGCAGGATGAGGGCGTGATAGTCCTGCCCGGCTCGCTATTTGGACCGGGCGGCGAAGGATTTTTCCGCGTCTCGTTCATTACGTCGCCGGAACGCTTGCGCGAGGCGGCCACCCGCGCCGGTCGTGTACTCAAGCGATTGCAGTCACAGGCCGGGATCGAGGTTCGTTCCGGGCATCGCGAGGAAGAGCGACAGGGGATGGCGCGGGCCTGATGATTTTCCGCCGCGTCGCGTCCGAGCCGAAAGGCACGAGGAGAAAGTTATCGCCCTCTTTCCTCGTGTCCCTCGGCGTGCACATCGTCGTCGCGATCGCGTTCATGCGGATGTTGATCCTGAATGCCGATTTTTCATCCAGCCCCAAGCGACAGCCGTCGTCCGAGGAGCGGGTCTCATTTGTCAGGGTGGGCCAGCCGGGTGAGAAGCCGACTCCCGGGAAGGTTGGTGGCGATGGTCGGCCCGAGAGATCTCGTGAGATCCATGTCGTCGCGCCAAAGGCCATTCCCGTAACTATTCCGACTCCTTCGCCGGCCGTGACCAAGCCGACCGAGGAGGGCGGCAACGGGCCGCTGGTCGGCGGCGGAGGCCCAGTGCGTGGAGTTCGGCCGTCGTATTCCGACGGGAGACTTTGGGAACCGCCAACGGGGATCGTCTCTCCACCAAAGACCGTCGCGCAGACGATCGACAGCCTGATCGCTGATGCAATTGCGCCCTACAACGATTCCATCGCCGCCGCGGCGCAGCGGCGCGATCCGACCGACTGGACGATCCAGAAGGGCGGCTACAAGTGGGGCATAGATCGGCGCGCGATTCACCTTGGACCCTTCTCGGTTCCAACGGCGCTTCTGGCCATGCTCCCGC
>DASWDV010000101.1:0-4114 GCA_036395075.1 Gemmatimonadaceae bacterium
CGACGCGTGCGAGCGGGAGATCGATCTGTGCGATCTCTTCTGCGTAGAAGCGGGCCGAAGGTTTCGAGCCAACCGCAACTTGCTCGACGCGCGCGCGGACGAAGTCGACGACCGGCGGCGATCAGTTGCGAGCTCGGTACGCGAAGGGAAGGGGTACTTCGTGAGTGACGCTATTCTCGAGGAATAAACTGCAACTGCAACGTAAGACTACCTGCGAGGGGCTGTCGGCCGAGCCGGCTGGCGGCTGCGAGCCTACGACGAACGCGTCTCGTGGCCGCCCGAAGCCACAAGCCGGCTCGGCCGAGAGCTCCTAGCGGGTAGTCGTAAGTTGCAGTTTCTTACGCTTCGCCTAGTGTCGGAACAAACCGCGGCGCCCGCCGGTGCCTGGTCGCCTGCTCGTACGCGTAGGCGATCCTGATAAGCGTCGACTCGGTGAAAGCGCGGCCGAAGATCGACATCCCAACCGGTAACTCGCGTACGTATCCCACCGGCACGGTGACGTGCGGGTAGCCCGCAACTGCCGACGCGGTGGAGTAGCCGCCGGTGAAATGATCTCCGTTGACCAGATCCGTCAGCCACGCCGGTCCGCCGGTCGGAGCAATCAATGCGTCCAGCTTGTTCTTGTTCATCGTTGCATCGATTCCCTGTTGGCGAGATAGCTTCTGATCTTTTGCCAGCGCGGTAAGGTAGGCTTTCTCCGTCAGTGGTCCCTTTGCCTGTGCCTTGGTCATGATGTCCTGGCCGAAGAAGGGCATCTCCTGATCCTTGTGCGCCTCGTTGTAATCGATGATGTCCTTGAGCGTTCGCACCGGCGCATTCGGACCTAGTCCCGCCAGATAGGAATTGAGATCTGCCTTGAACTCGTACAGCAGCACTTCGAACTCGCTATCGCCGAATTTGTCGGCGGTCGCAATTTCCGCCGGATCGACGATCACTGCGCCTTGCCGCTTCATCATGTCGATTGCATTGAGCATCAATGCGTCGACGGAGTCGTTGAAACCGAAATTCTTGCGCACGACGCCGATTCTTGCCCCGCGCAGTCCGTTTGCATCGAGATACCGGGTGTAATCGAGTTGGCCACGCGTTCGGTTTACCGACGTCGCTGGATCACGCAGATCGATTCCCGTGATCGCGTTGAGCAGGATCGCAGCATCTCTCACCGTCCGCGCCATCGGACCGGCGGTGTCCTGGCTGTGCGCAATGGGAATGATTCCCGCCCGACTCACCAGGCCGAGCGTGGGCTTGATGCCAACTATTCCGTTTGAGGATGACGGGCAAACGATCGAGCCATCGGTCTCGGTGCCAATCGCAATCGCCGTTAGATTTGCGGCGACCGCTCCAGCGGATCCGGAGCTGGATCCGCATGCATTGCGATCGAGCACGTACGGATTCTTCGCGAGCCCACCACGTCCGCTCCAGCCACTCGTCGAGTGCGATGACCTGAAGTTCGCCCATTCGCTGAGGTTCGCTTTCCCGAGCAGAATTGCGCCCGCCGATCTGAGCTTCGCGGCGACGAAGCTATCGCGCGGAGCAATGGACCCCGCCAGAGCCAGCGAGCCTGCCGTCGTCGTCATGCGGTCCGCCGTATCGATGTTGTCCTTCACCAGCACCGGAATTCCATGCAAAGGCCCACGTACCCGACCGGCCTTGCGCTCCGCGTCCAGAGAATCCGCGATCGAAAGTGCGTCGGGATTGATTTCGATCAGGTGGCGCAGCGTCGGTCCCTTCCGGTCCAGCTCCGCGATGCGAGTGAGATACTCCTGCGTGATGGATCGCGCCGTCATCCGTCCCGCTGCCATCCCCGCCTGGAGATCGGACAGAGTGGCTTCCTCGAGCGCAAACGGCGGGATCGAGAAATGGTTATTTAGCGATCGGGTCGAGCCCGAGCCAACTTCCGCGAACGGCTCGGCGCCCCACCGGCCTCCGCGAACCGCAATCGCGCCGGCTATCGCGCTCACGCGCACGAAATCTCTACGATCCATGTCGGTCCCCTCGAAAACTGTCGCAGATGGACTCAAAGGCTCCTAGCTAAAAAGCTAAAAAGCTATCCGCTCCCCGCTTCTGTACTCCTGATGCCAGTTACGCGGAAGCTACCCAACATAGCGGCCAGGTCGGAGCAGGTTCTGAGAATCGTCCCACAGTTCTGACAAACCAGTTTGCACTTGATCTCCTTGACGTTGCTCGAGCCGCAAACGTCGCAGATCTCGAGCGCCATCAATCGAAATCCAGCGCGAGATCCAGCGCCGGCGCCGAATGTGTCAACGCGCCGACCGATATCCAGTCGACTCCCGTCTCGGCAACTGAACGCACCGTGTCGATGGTTATTCCTCCCGACGCTTCGGTAACCGCACGGCCATCGACGAGCTTCACGGCTTCGCGCAGATCCTTGAGGCGCATGTTGTCGAGCATTATCACATCCGCACCAGCGGCGAGAGCCGCTCGAACCTGGTCGAGCGTGTCGCACTCGACTTCGACCTTGATTCCGGCGGGAGCGACCGCCCGTGCGCGCTCGACGGCGAGGTCGATATCCCCGTCGACGGCGGCCAGGTGGTTGTCCTTTATCAGAACCGCCGCCGAAAGGTCTAGCCGGTGATTGAGCCCACCACCGGCGCGGACGGCGTATTTCTCGAGCTTCCGCCACAGTGGGGTTGTCTTTCGCGTGTCGAGTATGTGCGCGCCTGTGCCTTCGACAGCCTCCACATACCGCGCCGTCAGGGTGGCGATTCCCGACAGTCGCTGCACGAAGTTGAGCGCCACTCTCTCCGCCGACAGCAACCCGCCCGCGTGACCGGACAGAAACATTACTGGCGTCTCCGGACTTATACGCGTCCCATCGGGATGGTCGATTCTTATCGTGACCGCAGGATCGAGCTGCTCGAATGCTTCGCACGCGAGAGCGAGTCCCGCGATTATGCCCGTCTGCCGAGCGACGAGTCGGCACCGCGCGCGCCGATTGGACACTATCGTCGCCGCGGTAGTGATGTCGTGCTTAGTGTCGTCTTCCTGGAGCGCGGCTGCGACGATGGCGGTTGTCTCTTTCCCCGTCAGCGGGAAGGCAAGTCCCTCTTCCCAGAAAAAGCCGTGAGCGGCGAGCTCACTCTCTCGCCGTACGCTCATTCGCCCGGATCTTCCGATGCTTCGGGTACTGGTGACAGCGGGGTCTGCCCACCGATCGCGACCATCCGCTCGATGGCGAGCCGAGCCCGCGAAGCAATCTCTTCGGGAACCGTTATCCGGTGCTCGAGGCGCTGCAGCGAGCTGAGCACTTTCGGAAGAGTCGTCACTTTCATGAAGGCGCACACGGCGGCCGGATTGGCCGGATGAAATGTCTTGTTCGGATTCTCGCGACGAAGCCGGTGAAGAATGCCAACTTCGGTCGCGACGATGAACTCGTCGTTGCTGGAAATCTTCGGACGCTTGATCATTCCTTCAGTCGAGAGAATCTGCACACCGACCGGATCGATGTCACCAGCGGATACCGCCTCCACCACGCTGGTCGCGCATCCGCATTCGGGGTGAATGAGAAACTCGGCGCCCGGATGCGCGGCGCGCTGGAGCCTTATGTCCTCGGGGTCGATCCCCGCGTGCACGTGACACTCTCCCATCCAGACGTGCATGTTCTTGCGACCGGTGATCCGGCGTACGTGCGCGCCGAGGAACATGTCGGGAAGAAAGAGAATCTCGTTGTCGGCGGGAATGGAGTTGACGATCTCGACCGCGTTTCCTGACGTACAGCAATAGTCGCTCTCGGCCTTTACTTCCGCCGTCGTATTCACGTACGAGACGACAACCGCGCCGGGATGCTCCGCCTTCCAATCGCGGAGTTGGTCCGCATCTATCGTCGCCGCGAGAGAGCATCCCGCGGCCAGATCAGGAAGTAGCACAGTCTTTTGCGGCGATAGCACGGCCGCTGTTTCCGCCATGAAATGCACGCCGCAGAAAACGATGACATCGGCTTTCGTCTTCGCCGCCTCGCGACTCAATCCCAGCGAGTCGCCGACGAAATCGGCGACGTCCTGGACCTCTGGCCGCTCATAGTTGTGGGCGATGATTACCGCGTTGCGAGCGCGCGCCAGGTGTTTGATCTCTTCCTGAAGCTCGGCGTACAGTTTGG
>DASWDV010000102.1:0-1654 GCA_036395075.1 Gemmatimonadaceae bacterium
TGTCCTCCGGCGGGCGAAGCTGCTCGGCGGTCATGGACAGAAACTCCTCCCTCGAGTAGCCGTAGTGGTCGACGGCCGCCTGGTTGACGGCGAGGAAACGCAAGGTCTTGTTTTCCACGACCCACATCGGACGGGGATGGATGTCGAACAGCATCCGGTAGCGCTCCTCGCTGTCTTCCAGGTCCTTCAGCCCGCGCGCCTTTTCCGTGACGTCTTTTCCGACGCCGTGGTACCCCTTGAATTTGCCCTGCGGGTCGAAAATCGGCTCGCCGGTCACGCTCAGGTAGCGCATTTCTCCGGCATTATCCGGGACCGTGTATACGAAATCGCTGAACGGCTCGTGACGCTCGAGCTTTTCGCGATGCTGCTGCCAGGCTTTCTCCGGAAGGGACCCGGGACCCTGAAGCTCCCAGCGCGCCTTGCCGATGAATGCTTCCGGATCGATCCCCCGCTTCTCCACGCCGGGCAGCTCGACGAAGCGAAAATTCTCGTCCTGCACCCAGTACCAGTCCGAGCTCATCTCGACCATGCTGCGGAACCGCGATTCACTCGCCTTCAGCGCTTCCTCGGTGAGCTTGAGCTCGGTGATGTCGTGAATCAGCGCGACCGAGCACAGGGGGGAGCCCGAGCGGTCCCGCACGAGCGTCCCGGTGATCCGCACCCAGACCGTCGAACCGCTCTTGTGCACGTAGCGCTTTTCATAGACGCGCGACTGGGACGTCGTGACGAGCTCCTGCTGGAAGTCCCTGGACGCCTGCCGATCGTCGGCGTGGGTGATCTCTTCAAAGCTTTTTTCCACCAGCTCTTGCTCGCTGTAGCCGAGCAGGCGGCACAACGCTTCGTTGACGCGCAGAAAGCGGCCGTCGAGCGACCCGACCGCGACGCCGACCGCGGTCTGCGCGAAAAGCGAACCGAACAAGGCATCGCCGTCTGGAACGGCTGGCCCGCCCTGTGGACGTTTATCCGATTTCATGGCCTCGGACCTCCCCGATACCGAGCAATGCAGAGTGTGACATCGATCGGAACTCGTGCGTATGAACTATATAACGAAACCGCGCCTGCCCGGGCGCCGTCAGGGCTTCTCACCCCTCCACCTCGATCTTGCGACCTACGCGAAGGTGATTCGGGACGCGAAAATCCCGCTCGAGGACTGAGTCCACCGCTCAGCCGTCCACGAAAATCAACGCCAGGGCCGTTGCGGCGATCACCGCGAAGAACACCCAGAGGACGCGCGGAACCCATATCTCGTTGTCGATCAGCGGCCGGACGCCGCGTTCCTTCATGAGCTCGTGCTCTCGCGAGAAAGCCGGGAACGCCAGCTCCTTCTCCATCTCGCCGAGCAATTGCAGCTTCACGCCGAAAAGCCCTCGGTAAAAGGCCAGGGTCTTGATCCAGACATGACAGACGACGATGGCGAATGCCGCGACGGTCAGCACGAGAACGAGGTCGACCTGGGCAAGAGGCTTCCCCGACTCGGTAAACGCGACCACGCCGAGCAGCGCCGAGACGATGGAGAGGTAGAACCCGTTCGCCGTCGCGTAGCGCGTGCCGATGTTTCCCACATCGCCGATCAGAGCCTTGTACTGTTCCAACAGCGTCGAATCTGCCATCGTTGTCTCCCCTCGATTGAGTTTCGCAACGTCACCGGCCCAGC
>DASWDV010000103.1:0-5581 GCA_036395075.1 Gemmatimonadaceae bacterium
GGATTGGTCGGAGCTGCGACGGACTCGTCCGCAGATATGGATTGATCTTGCGGCGCTTTCTTTACCGAAGAGGACTCGGCGGCTTCTGCGATCGGGGGATGGCTGAAAGACGCCGCGAGACTTTCAATCTCGGAATCAGGCTCGATCTCGAGCTCTTGTCGTACGAGCTCCTGGTAAAGGCGAGCGTGTTTCACAGCGCCGGCGCGGTCGCCGGCGGCGGAGAGCGCCAGCATCAGTTTTTTCGTCGCGTCAGCGGAAAGTGGATCGGAATTGGCGAGCCTGCGCCACCAGGTCACGCTGCGCGAGTGGTCGCCCGCCTCGGCCGCGGTGTTGGCAAGGAATTCGACCGCTGTTTGATACTCGCGTCGAAGTCGAGCTCGCTCGCTGTCAATCCACGATTCGAACTCGCGACTGTCCGTGAAATGAAATCCGTCGAGCAGCGTCCCTTTGTAGCGCTCAACCGCCGCTGCCCACTGACGGGCGCGAATCGCTTCCTCGAACTCCCAGGCATCGACCTGGACTAAGTCAGGGTTGAGGCGGAGCTCTCGTCCGGTCGAGAGAATAAAATCGTTACCGAGGGCGTGGCGGATTGCGTAGACCGTCTGGTCGAGGGAATGCCGAGCCAGCGGGGCCGAGCTTTCGGGCCAGAGGTAGGCCTCGATGCGGTCGCGCGGCAATCCCTGCCTGCCAGCGAGGGCGAGAATTGCGAGCAGGCCCAACGACCTTTTTTGTTGCGCGGATACGGGGACTGGAGGAGTCTCGTTCCGCAGGGAAAGCGTTCCCAGAAGCTCGAGGACCAACATTTTGCCTCTGAGCGAGCTTTGTGAGTTTTCTGTGAGGAGCCGTTGAGGAGGCCCGTCTATCATGGGGACCGGTATCGGCCGGGTCAAGCGCGAATGCGTCTCCGGCCGCCAATCTCATAATGAATGGAGGTCCCAGATGACGTACAGAATTGCTTTTCCAATGCTGGCGTTGCTCGTTGCCGGCGGGTGTAGCGCAAAGGATGCTACAGCCCCAGTGAGCCAGACAAAAGCTCTCAGCGTGAGCGCCGCTCTCCGCGATGCGAACGACGACGACGCGGATTCCCCGCGGGCCGGAAGCTTCCACGTTGAGAAAAACTGCGACCAGTACACAGGACTCCCTGGCGGGTTCTGCACGATCACAGTGTCGACCCTGAAGCAGATCCCAGTCGGCACCAGAGTAGTCTACAAGGACGCGGCCACCGCTACAGCAGTCATCACTGACGTAAAGCTAGATCCGCCAAATCCGGGCAACAACGTTGCATTCGGCCATGTGGAGCTCAATCGGGTGACGCGCACCGGCACCGCATGGTTCTCGGGCGGCACGGGGAAGTTCCAGCACTTCACCGCGACTGTCACCATCACCTATCTGAACGGGAGAAACTGGGCCTGGGACGGATCGTACAGCTTCAGTGGCAACGGGAATGAGGACTGAGAATGAAAGTGCAACTGACGAACTGCACCTGAACGGATGCGAGCGCGAGTAGTTAGCTGCGTTCAGTTGCAGTTTGCAGTTGCGTTGCAGTTGCAGTTGCAGTTCTACTTGACCATCTCCGCCGTGGCGATCGCGCCGTTCATTTGCGGCAGGATCGTCACGATCTTGACCGCGTGATGACTCGCCTTGTCGACGTACAGGGTTGTGCTCTCCCCCGTTCCATCGGCGCTCGTCACTTCCACCTTCCACGTATCGAACGTGCCGGCGGGAACCGTGACCTTCTCGCTGCCGAGGACCTTGAGCTGCCGCGACTTCGCCTGCTGTGACATCAGATCGAAGTTTCTGAACGACGTCGCGTACCCCTCGGCCAACGGCAGTGTACCGATTACATCGGACGCGCCCGCGCCGTCGGCGAAGACAGTTCCGCCGACATCGCTGGCAATCGGACGCGACTGGCCGTTCATGGTCATCGTGCCCGTCGCCTTGTTGCCGGCGAAGGAGACGTCGATAGTCGCGGGGCCCTGATGCACCACGCGCTTCCGCAGGACTAGCGTACCCTTGTCGACCGTCGATGAATCGCTGACCTCGCCCATCGGCATCACGCTGGTCTCGGTCACGAGCCACGCACCATTCTGGCTTGAGATCGTGCGCGAGAGATCCATCGGCAGCGTTTGACCCTGCACCTCGAGACGCGCCTTGTAGGTGATGGTGCCAGGGGCGAGATCGGCCGTTGGCTTCGGCGCGACGGTAGTGGCAGTGTCAGCTTTCTTCGCCAGCACGACGGTCTTCGGATCGACTGTGAGCACTGCCATCCGCTCGGTGATCGCCGGTGTCATGCTCTCCTCGTATCGACCGCCCAGATGCTTCGCCAGGAATTTCTCGGCGGAAGTAAAGAGCACGAGATTGTTGATGGGCCGAGCGAAGCCGTGGCCCTCGTCGGGGGCAAGGATGTACTCGACGGGGAATCCGCGGTCGCGCAGCGCCATGACGATCTGCTCGCTCTCGGCTCTGTTGACGCGCGGATCATTGGCGCCCTGCACGACGAGAAGGGGCGCCTTTATCTTGTCGGCGGAATTGAGGGGTGACTGCCTCTTCAGCTGGGCGAGACCAGCCGGAGTATTGGGATTGCCCATCCGTTCGTTGAAGATCGTTCTGATCGATTCCCAGTACGGCGGAATCGAATTGAGCAGCGTGATCAGGTTTGACGGTCCTACTATGGATACTCCTGCCGCGTAGACGTCGGGCGTGAAAGCGAGACCGGCGAGCGTTGCGTAGCCGCCGTAGGATCCGCCCATGATGCCGACCCGCTTTGGATCCACGATGCCTTGTGAGACGAGATAGCGGACGCCGTTGGTGAGGTCGTCCTGCATCTTCTGACCCCACTCGTTGTTGCCGGCGTTGAGGAATTTCTTGCCATAGCCGGTGGACGATCTGAAGTTCGGCTGGAGAACGGCGTAGCCGCGATTGGCGAGGAACTGTGCGATTGAGCTGTATCCCCAAGTGTCCCGGCCCCACGGTCCGCCGTGCGGGAAGACGACGAGTGGAAGATTTTTCGCCGCGACGCCGACGGGCAGCGTGAGATACGCCGGTACGATGAGACCGTCGGTCGACGGATAGGATATGGGCTTCTGCGGCGCGAGTGCTTCGCGCGGCAGCTTGTCGAAAACCTTGTACTGGGGCGTCAGCTTTTTGGTGTTGCGATCGAAGATGTAGCGCTCGCCCGGCTCCCTGTCGCTCGAGGCGACAACCATCCACGTTTGCTCATCGTTGGTGGTGGATGTCACGTTGATCTCTTTGTTCGGCAGCCTGCTCTTGATAAGCTTGTAGTCCTTCTCCCACGCTGGATCCTTGAAGTAGACGCGGGTGCGATCGTCGACGTAGGTCGTCGCGACGAGATCGTTGGTGACGTCGGAGAAAATGGCGCTGCCAAAGTCGACGCGATTCAGCGGGTCGGACTCGACGAGCTGCTCGGTTTTTGTTGCCGGATCGAAAAGAACGAGGCGTGTCAAGTCTGGGGCGCCCTTGTTGGTCTCGATGTAGACCTTGCTGTTGTCCTTGTTGAAGCGAACTGGATTGCAGGTCTCGAAGACGCCGCATGAATAGACGAGGGTGAGTCCGCTCGGATCGACGCGGAGGATTTCGGTGTCGCCTTTGTCGGTGGTGCGCACCGCGAGGCGTTGTTTGCCAGCGTTGTCGAACACCCAGCCGACAATGCGTTCCGTATTCTTGTGCAGAAGCTCGCGCTGGCCAGTCGAGATATGGACACGATAGAGATCGTGCCACGCTTTGTCGCGGTCGTTGAGCCCGACGTACATGATGTCGGGATCGACCCTCGGAACTTCGTAAATGGCAGCGCGCACACCCTTGGCGGCGGTCAGATTGCGGGCGGTCGGAATCTCCTGCCCAGCGGCGGGCGAAGAAGCTGGGTCCACTGCGTAGACGTTGAAGTTCTCGTTGCCGAGCGAATCCTGCGCGTACAGGATGTACTTCCCATCCCGGCTCCAGAAGTAAGCGGTGACGGGCCGCCTGGTGTCGTTGGTGATGAGCTTGGCGTTCGCGTACGAGTCGTTGACGCTCTTCACCCAGATGTTGCGCGTGTCCTTGTAGGGCTTGAGGAAGGAGACGTAACGTCCGTCGGGCGAGATCTGCGCGCCGGAGATTTCGGGATTGCCGAAGAAGAGCTCGCGGTCGAGGAGCGGCGGGAGTTTGCCGTTCTGCGCTGAAGCGACGACTGGCGCAGTGAACGCAATAGCAAGCGCAACAGTATAGCGCGCGCTTTGTCTAACGATCGATATCATATTTCCTCATTGGATTTTGCTCGACGGGGGTGCGGGTAGCCCGACTAACCTAAGGGCGGGGAAGATTTGTCACCAGCACGAAGATGGATCCACCCGATTAAACTCCGCTTTCCCCACCCGCTGACGTTGCTGCTCGGATTCATCGCGCTGGCGGCGGTGATGAGCTATCTCCTTCCCGCCGGACAATTCGACCGCCGCGACGATCCCGTCACCGGGCGCAAGGTCGTCGTGGCCGGGACCTACCATGGGGTTCCGCAGGTCCCCGTCACTCCGTTTCAGGCCGTCGTCGCGATTCCGAAGGGAATGGCGGCCGCGGCTCCGGTGATCTTCCTCGTTTTTCTGATCGGTGGCGCGTTCGGCGTCGTGGATCGGACAGGAGCGCTCCGCAGAGGAGTCGCCTGGATGGCGCAGCGACTAGAGCGTCGTGAGTTGCTCGTGATTCCTATCGTTTGCCTGGCGTTCGGAACGGCCGGCGCGCTGGACAACATGCACGAGGAAATCATCCCGCTCGTGCCCGTGCTGCTCCTTCTCACGACGCGACTGGGCTTCGATCACGTCGTCGCGGCAGCGATTAGTGTGGGCTCGGCGGGTGTCGGCTCCGCTTTCAGCCCGATCAACCCGTTTCAAGTGGGCATCGCACAAAAGCTCGCGGGCCTTCCCCTGCTCTCGGCGTCGGGATTCAGGCTGGTGTTTCTCGCGGTCGCGTTGGCGCTATGGATTGCGGCAGTCAGTCGATACGCGCTCGCGACTCGCACCGCGCGGCTGAGCGAAGTCAACGAGGAGGAAAAGCCGCTCGATGTTCGTGATGGTCTGGTGCTCATCACGATCCTCGTCACGTTCGCGATTTTCATCATCGGAGTGATGAGCTACGGCTGGGACTTCGATCAGATGTCCGCGCTGTTCTTCATCATGGGTATCGTCGTTGGACTGATCGGCAGGCTCGGCGTCGACCGAACTGCAGACGCGTTCGTGGAAGGCTTTCGATCGATGGCGTTCGCGGCAATGTTGATCGGATTTGCGCGCGCGATCTACGTCGTGGCGGAGCAGGGACAGATCATCGACACGATAGTGAACGGTCTGTTCGCGCCGCTATCGCATTTTCCGGTGGGTGTCGCCGCGGCGGGGATGATGGTCACGCAATTCATCGTGCACTTCCCGGTGCCAAGCGTGACCGGCCATGCGGTGCTGACGCTTCCGGTGCTGGTTCCGTTATCCGATCTGCTTGGCCTGTCGCGACAGGTTACCGTGTTGACTTACCAGTACGGAGGCGGCCTGTGCAACATCGTCGCGCCAACTAATGGCGGCCTCATGGCGATTCTTGCGGCGGC
>DASWDV010000104.1:0-3702 GCA_036395075.1 Gemmatimonadaceae bacterium
TTTGGATTCTCCCACGGCGCTCCGGAAAACCACGTTGGGTTGAAGAGTGTGAAATCGGCGGAGTACCAGAAGCCGGACCAATCGGCGATGGATCGCTGCGAGACCGCCGCCGCAAACCGGTGCGTCTGGGTGACGATCCAATTCGTCAGCACTCCTCCGCCGCTGCCGCCCGTCACGCCCATACGGGTCGAGTCTATGAAATTACGTTTGAGCACTTCGTCCACCCCGGCCATCAGATCCTTGTAATCGTCGCCAGGATAATGGAACTGGATGATGTTGGCGAAATCCTCTCCGTACGACGTGCTGCCGCGCGGGTTGGTGTACACGACCACGTAACCTTTCGCCGCCATCCAGTCGAACTCGTGGGTGAACGTGTAACCGTAGGCGGCATTCGGTCCGCCGTGAATCTCGAGGATGAGCGGATACTTTTTCGACGCGTCGAAATGCGGCGGTTTGAGAATCCAGCCCTGGATGCGGTGGCCGTCGAAGCTCTTGTACCAGAATTCTTCGGGCGCGGTGAGATCGAGCGTGTTGAAGAGCGCCTCGTTGACGTGCGTGATTTGGCGCGGCACGGCGCGAGGAGTGGCAGCGTCCACCACGTATAGATCGCCGATGTTGGTCGGAGTCGAGATCAGCGCGACTATCTTCGAGCCGTCGGCGGAAGCCGTGTAGGCAACGACATCATGATTGCCGGTCGTTACTGAGTCGACCTTGCCGTCAGCCATGGAGAACCGCTTGAGATTCGCGCGACCATTCTCCGTCGTGACGACGATGACGCTCTGACCATCGCGACTCCACAGCAATCCGCCGCCCGCACCGGCGCGTGGTGGATGCTGATCGGCGGTCAGTCCGCCCTCGATGTCGAAGTCGTAGCTCCTCGTGAGATTGACGGGATGCGAGCCCGGAGCCGCGTCGACGACGAACAGGTCCGGCTGATTGTAGAAACGGAGCGGCTTGTCGTTCGGATATCCGGTGAAGGCGATGCGCTTGCCGTCGGGCGAAACCGCGATCGATCCGATCTGGCCGTCGATGCGCGCGACGTTCGCGATCGAGCCGCCGTTCGCCGGAACCGAATACAGTTCGCTGCCCGTGATTTCATAGTATGGCTCGAGGTGCCTGTCGGAAGTGAAATAGAGCCGCGATCCGTCGCTTGACCATGCGGGTTCGTCCTCGTCGAACTCGCCGAACGTGATTTGCTTCACGGGTGGAAGCGCGCCCGCGCTCGTGAGCGATGCGGGGACTGTCCAGATGTGCGAGTGCGCGGTCGGATCGGTGTAGCCAGCGCCGTTCCAGCGGTATTGAGCACGAGTGATGACGTGCACATCGCTGACGTGTCTCTTCTGCGAGGAGTCCGCGGACTTCTTCGCTGAATCAGATTTCGCCGTATCCGGCGTCGAGAGAAACGCGATCGTTCTGCCATCGGGAGACCAGACCGGAGATCCCGCACCCTTCGGCGTATCGGTTAGCGGCCGAGCCTCGCCTCCGTCCATCGAAATGAGATAAATCTGCGCCGGCCTGGATTTCCCATCCACGGCCTCCGGCGTGCGGACGAATGCGACCTCACGTCCGTTCGGCGACCAGCGGGGCGAGCGATCATTGCGCCCCGACGTCAGCGGGCGGGCCGGCGCGCTTCCGTCGGCGGGAACGATGAAGACCTGGGTCTCGTACCGATCCTTGTCCTCGTTGACGTTGACGCGCACGAACGCGATCTGCGATCCGCTGGGAGAGATTTGTGGGTCGGCGGCCCAAAAGAATTTGAACAGATCCGTCTCGGTAATCGGCCGCCGCCCTTGTGCGACACCTGTTCCGGGGAAGCCGGCGGTCAGAAAGACAAACGGCAGGGCGAGAGAGGGCCAACGCAGACGATTCATCTTTGTCCTGATTGAGGGCTGGGAACAAGCTTGTGGCCAGGCTCGACTAACCTAAGCCGCGGCTAATTTCCCCACCAGCATGGTGCCGCTGAGGCGGCGATCCGTTACAGAAGCGCGATGGCCACCGTCCTCTGTATAATGCCCCCAGCCCCCGCCAGCAGCGACCATCAGATCGGAACGATCACTATCGATGGTCAGAAATACTTCGTTTCCCTGCGCGTCGGCTACGACGGCGTGGAGTTCGTTGGGCGCCTGCGCTTCACCGACGCGTCGAGTGAGGTCGCGTATCAGGATCACGGCGGCGTTCCCGGCACCAGCGTGTCCGATGCAGTCCTGAGAGCCAAGGAGTTCTCGCAAGTCGAGGTGGAGCAGCGCTGCCACCGCGCGCTCGCCGAGAAGCGGCGGTTTGGCAAGCTGCGGAACGCGACCGACAAAATGATCGAAAAGATCAAGTACCTGAACCGGGTCGCGGTCGGTCTGGAGAAGGGCCTGCTCGATCCTGAAAGCGCGAAGCTCGAGCTCGACAAAGCGCAGAACGATCTCATGGAGATCGTGAAGACCCTTCGGAACCACGCAGGCGTCGAGGACGAGCCAGACTAGCCAGAAATCTAGTTCGCTCGTAGCGGAAGATGCTTGGCTCGTAGCCACAAGCTGGTTGGCTCACCGCCCCCAGCGGGTAGTCTTCAGTTGCAGTTCCCTTATAATCACACCGGCTCGTACGTCAGCACCACCCTTCCATTCGCGAAGGTCCGGCTGCTCGTCAGCTTGAGATTCAGCTTTTCTTTGACGCCGTCGAACATCGTCTTCCCATTGCCGATGACGACGGGGGTCAGCGCGAACTGATAGGCGTCGATCAAACGCGCGTCGGTCAGCTGCGAAACGATGCTGCCGCTTCCGAGAATGGTCATGTCCTGACCCGACTCCTTTTTCATCTTTCGCACTTCCGCCACGAGGTCGCCGCTAACGAGCTTCGTGTTGTTCCAGCTCGCATTTTTCAGGTTCTTCGAAAAAACCACCTTCGCGGCCTTGTTCATCCCCGCGGCGACCACCGGGAAATTCCTGGCCGCGTCAGGCGTCGGCCAGAAGGACACCATCATCTCATAGGTAACTCTGCCGAACAGCAGCGTGCCCCCGCCCTTCGCATTCTCGTCGACAAATGCATTCCACTCCGGGTCTTGCTCTGGTTGGTGCGCCCAGCTCAGATCGCCGTTCGCGCCTGTGAAGTAGCCGTCGAGCGTCACCGAATTGAAAACGGTCAATCTGCGCACGTGTGGTTCTCCTTTCTCCAATTAACCGAGGGCGCCGCGAATCATCGACCAAGCCCCCTGCGCCATGGCAATCGCCTGCTCATCGCGCCAGCTCCGCTTGAAACCATGACGCCGTTTCGCTCCCCGCAACATCCTGCAACGCGGAGAGCAGCTGCGGCGTCGTGCGAATGCGCTCAACCATATAACGACGGAGGAACGCATCCATCTTATCGGTTCCGATGCGCTCCTCCAACCGACTGAGAAGAAAAGGCGCTTTGCGATATGCCACCCGTTCATTTGGGCGCCTGGTGGCCTGGGGCGTCCAGATCGGAGGCTGACCCTCACTCATCGTCCGCCAGCGCGCGAGAGTCGAGTCATAGGCCGCCTGTCCAAAACTCGTCCGCACATACCGCGACGACACATATTCAGCCATTCCTTCGTTGAGCCAGTTCTCCGGGCCTGACGCATTCGCCGCAATACTCCAGAAGTGCGCGAGCTCGTGACAGATGTATCCACCGAGTATTGGCGCTGGTGCTGACGCGGCGTCTGTAAGCACGATGTAGTTTCGGCGCGCATAGGCCGGC
>DASWDV010000105.1:0-7861 GCA_036395075.1 Gemmatimonadaceae bacterium
TGGACCCGACCTCACCCATCTCGCGAGCCGCATGACGCTCGCTGCGGGCGTGTTGCAGAACACGCGTGGAAATCTTGCCGGCTGGATCGTAGATCCGCAGACGATCAAGCCTGGCGCAAAGATGCCGGCTAATTCGCTGGCGCCCACTGACCTTCAGGCGCTGCTCGCGTATCTGGGGACATTGAAGTGACAGCGCGTCCAATGCCCGACGAGATCCCACTGCCGCCAGCCATCAACGAAGCCGATCGCGCGCGGCTGCAGGCCACGTGGGAGCCGGTGACAGGCCTCGTCGGCTGGCTCAAGTCCGTGAACCACAAGTCGGTCGGCAAGAGATACATCTGCACCGCGCTCGTGTTCTTCCTGCTCGGTGGACTCGAGGCGGCAGCGATGCGCATGCAGCTCTCTCGTCCCGAAAACACCCTCATCGGCCCCGATCTGTACAATCAGATCTTCACGATGCACGGCTCCACGATGATGTTCCTCTTCGCCGTTCCGATGATGACGGCGATCGGCATCTATCTCGTCCCGCTCATGATCGGCGCCCGAAACGTTGCCTTCCCGCGCCTGAACGCCCTGGGCTACTGGGTCTATCTGTTCGGCGGGATCTTCTTGTATACGTTTTTCGCCCTCAACACTGGGCCTGATGCCGGCTGGTTCAATTACGTGCCATTGGCAGGCCCGCAGTTCGGCATGGGGAAGCGCGTCGATGTCTGGGCGCAGATGGTCACGTATACCGAGATCGCGGCGCTCATCGCCGCACTGGAAATGGTCGTGACGATTTTCCGGATGCGTGCGCCGGGAATGACGTGGGGTCGGCTGCCACTCTTCGTGTGGGCTCAGCTCGTCGCTGCCGGAATGGTGATGTTCGCAATGTCATCGGTTGCGACCGCCAGCATCATGCTCGGCGCCGATCGACTGATCGCCACCCAGTTCTTCAATCCAGCCGAAGGCGGTGACGTGCTGCTGTGGCAGCATCTGTTCTGGTTCTTCGGACATCCAGAGGTCTACATCATCTTCATTCCGGCGCTCGGAATGGTCTCGCAGATCGTCACGACTTTCACGCGACGTCGCGTCTTCGGTTATCCCGCGATGGTTGCCGCGTTGATCGCGACCGGAATAGTCGGATTTGCGCTTTGGGTGCATCACATGTTCTCGACGAGCGTCCACCAGCTCGGACAGTCGTACTTCACGGCGGCAAGCACGATGATCAGTATCCCCACCGGCGTTCAGATTTTCTGCTGGATCGCGACGTTGTGGCTCGGTCGGCCGGTGTGGCGAACGCCGCTGCTCTTCGTCGCCGGATTCATCGTGGTTTTTCTGATCGGCGGATTGAGCGGAGTGATGCTCGCGTCGGTTCCTTTCGACGTTCAGGTGACCGATACGTATTTCGTCGTCGGGCATTTGCACTATGTCCTCGTTGGCGGCGCGGTGTTGCCGTTGATCGGCGCTTTTTACTACTGGTATCCCAAAGTCACCGGCCGCATGATGAGCGAGCGCCTTGGACGATGGAATTTCTGGCTGCTGTTCATTGGTGTGAACGTCACGTTCTTCCCAATGCACATTCTCGGGTTGGAGGGAATGACGCGCCGGATTTACACCTATCCGGAATTCCTGGGTTGGGGAACGCTCAATCTGATCGCGACGATTGGTGCGGTGATCATCGTAGCCGGCATGGCAGTGTTCACCGTGAACTTCTTCATGAGCCTCAATGTTGGCGCCTTGGCGGGAGCAAATCCGTGGGGAGCGGATACTCTGGAATGGGCGACCACATCGCCGCCCCCGCCGTACAATTTCGTCGACACTCCCGTCGTCACCACCCGCGAAGGACTTTGGGCTTATGTAGACGAGATTCCCGTCATTACCGGACTGCACACCGACCGTCCCGAAGCGCTGATCACGACGAGCATGACAACCGAGCCGCTCTACAGGCACGAGCTGCCGACACCGACGCTAGCGCCATTGGTGATGGCAATCGTCATTGGCGGCATGTTGACCGCCGGGATTTTCACTCCCTGGGGCGTGCCGCTCGGGAGCCTAGCCATCGTCGTCCCGTTTTATCTGTGGGCATGGCCGGATAGAAAGCAGCACGAGCGGAATCTGCGCGAAGAGCGCGAGCGCAAAAAGGCGGAAGCGGCATGAGGAAAGTCAGAACAGTCGCGTCCGTCGCGGGCCTGCCGTCCGAGGTTTACGGACCGGGCAACATTACCTGGTGGGGAGCGCTCGGCGGGGAGATCATCGAAGGATTCGTCATAATCCTCGGCCTCTTCGCCTACTTCTACCTGCGACACATCGCACCGACTTGGCCGCCGCTCCATACCCGGCTGCCGTCGCTTGGTGTTCCCATCCTCAATCTGGTGCTGATGTTCATCAGCGTCGTGCCGGCCTGGCTCGCGTCTCGTGCCGCAAAGGTCGAGGATCGTTTCATGACTCTGATCTGGCTCATCGTGCACGGCCTGCTCGGAACAGCCATCGTCGTTGTTCGATACTTCGAGTTTTTCGCGCTGAACGTTCGCTGGGACGCCAACGTATATGGATCGCTCAACTGGGCGCTTCTATTCGCTCACGGGTACACGGCGGTCTTCGACGTCATGGATACCTTGGGTCTCGCACTGCTGTTCTTCGTGCTGGAGCCGGAGCAGAAACACTACGTCGATGTCACTGAGAACTCATTCTTCTGGTACTTCGTCGTCATCACCTGGATTCCACTTTTTGTCCTGATCTTCCTCTCGCCGCGGTGGTAAAGACGATGTCCCTCAAGGCAGAGACGAAGGCGAGTCAGACAAAGGAGCCCCTGACCTACCGGACCATTACCGCGCGCTGGTTCGGAATACTCGCCCCGCTCGCCGCCGCGTTCGGAGAACAGCAGCTGGCATACTATCTCGTGTTGCCGGCATGCAGAGGTGGACATGCCCTCCTGCTCCATATTCCGCCAATTCTCGGGCTTGCACTCACAGCCTGGGCGGCGAGCATTTCGCTCCACGAGATAAATGCGGTCGGCGGCTTCCGCGCCGCCGACGAACCAGTGCGAACTGGCTCGGCCTGGTTCTTCGGGGCCGTCGGATTATTCCTGAGCGGTCTAGCCGCCGCTCTAATTCTTGCGCAGTGGGTGCCGACGTTGTTCATACCGGCGTGCCAACACTGACCTGATTGCTCGCACCGATTTAGCTTCAACTTCGTGAGCAATTGTCGATGAGTATCGCGAGCATCAATCCAGCGACTGGTGCCACTGTTCGCACGTTCGAGCCTTTCACCGCCTCGCGGCTAAGCGCTTGCCTCGATCGCGGCATCGCTGCCTACCAGCAGCACCGGCGCAGCTCCTTCGCCGAGCGCACCACTCACATGCGCAAGGCCGCCGCGATTCTGGAAGCCGAGTGTCGCGAGCTCGGGAAGCTGATGACGCTCGAGATGGGGAAACCGCTCAAGGCAGCAATCGCCGAGGCGGAGAAGTGCGCGACCGCGTGCACCTATTACGCGGACAACGCCGAGCGGTTTCTCGCCGATCGGCCGGTAGAGATGGAAGGCGGCAAAAGCTGGGTAGCTTTTCAGCCGCTCGGCGTCGTACTGGCGATCATGCCGTGGAATTTTCCGTTCTGGCAGGTGTTTCGGTTCGCGGCGCCCGCGCTCATGGCCGGCAACGTTGCAATTCTCAAGCATGCGTCGAACGTTCCACAGTGTGCGCTGGCCATCGAAGACATTTTTCGGCGCGCCGGATTTGTCGACGGCGCGTTTCAAACTCTCCTCATCGGCTCGGACGCGGTCGAGGGAATCATTGCCGACTCGCGTGTCGCCGCGGTTACCCTCACTGGCAGCGAAGGCGCTGGCCGTTCGGTCGCCAGTGCCGCGGGGAAAAATCTCAAGAAATCGGTCGTCGAGCTCGGAGGCAGTGATCCCTTCATCGTGATGCCGAGCGCCGACCTCGCTGCCGCGGTCTCCACAGCGGTAACGGCGCGGATGATCAACAATGGGCAATCGTGCATTGCCGCCAAGAGGTTCATCATCCACGAGAAGATCTACGATGCCTTCCTGAAACAATTCGTCGCACGTGTCTCGGCCGTGAAAGTTGGCGATCCAATGGACGAGCGGAATGAGCTCGGCCCATTGGCAACGGCCGAGATTCGGGACGAATTGGACAAGCAGGTGAAAGAATCGGTCGCGGCAGGGGCGAAGCTTTTGACCGGCGGCGAAAAGCTTCCGGGAAACGGTTACTACTACGCGCCAACTGTGCTCGCCGACATTCCAGCGACGGCGCCTGCCGCGCGTGACGAGCTGTTCGGCCCAGTCGCGTCGGTGTTCAAGGCAAAGGATCTGGCTGATGCAATCGGGATTGCGAACGGCACGATGTTCGGACTCGGCGCATCAGCCTGGACCCGCGACGACCGCGAGCGCGCTCAGTTCGTGGCCGAGATAGAGTCCGGGCTTCTCTTCATCAACGGGATGGTCGCGTCCGATGCCCGTCTACCGTTTGGCGGCGTCAAGAATTCCGGGTTTGGCAGGGAGCTCGGCGAGTTTGGCATCCGCGAGTTCGTGAACATCAAGAGCGTCCGCGTCGTGGACTCCCAGGTCGGAAAGAAATCCGCGACTGAATGACTATAGCTCCATCACCATCCTGACGTCCGGGTCGAGCGCGGCGGACGCGGACCGCCGTGTCACCCACGACACGATGAAAAAGACAAGAAACGACGATACCATCGCGACCGCGGAAGCGGTGACGCCCGCCGGAAATGTGAAGACCTTCCAGTAAGCGGTTGTCTCCAGCGCGAGTGTGACTATGAGTCCGGTCGCCATCGATGCTATCGCGCCGACGCGCGTCGCACCCTGCCAGTTCAAGCCTACGGCGAGCGCTGGTACGAGCGTCGACGCGAACAATCCCCACCCGAAGATTCCAAGGAAAGCGACCATGGTCCCCGATCGCTGCGCCGTGACTGCCGCCGCGACGGCGATGAGCACCGTCATCGCCCGCCCCCAGCCGAGCTCGTTGTTTACTCGTCGGCCAAATGCAATCGGCAAATCGTGCGTGACGACCGCAGCACCGATATTGATGAAAGAGTTGGCGGCGCTCATTGTCGCCGCCGCCACTCCCGAAAAGACCAGCGCGGCAAGAATTATCGGCGTGACATTAAGAAGAAGTGTCGGTGTCGCCTGGTCGGGGCTGGCAAGCGGAGCCAGTCGTCCGCTCAGGACGAATGCTTTGACGCCCACGCCCACGCCGAAATAAAGAAGTAGCACCAGCACGAGTCCCAGCGTCTTGAGCAACGGATACCATTTGAGCTGCAGCGGGTCGCGCAGCATGTAGTACTTGTGCACCGCTTGCGGCTGCCCGAGCGATCCTATCGAGAAGACGAAGAAAAAAGAGAGTGCGGCGAGCGGCGTGAGCTTGCCCCATGGGCCGAGAAACGTCGGATCGTGCGCGAGTATCGTCCGCGAGATCTCGCCGAGGCCGCCGCCGAACCCGATTACGAATAGAAAAACCAGAACGGACGCTACCGCCATCAGCGTCCCCTGAAAGACGTCGTTATAGATACCGGCGAGAATTCCTCCTGACGCCGAGTAGGCGAGCGTGACACCCATTCCGATCCAGATCCCCCACCCAAGCCCCACACCAAAGATGGAATTGATCACGACCCCCATCGCCAGCGCGTTCGTTGCCATATATCCGACGATGCCAACGAGTATCGCGATCGCCGCGAGTCCCTGTGCGGCGCGCGAGCGATATCGCGCACCGATCGCATCAGGAATCGTGATCAGGCTGCGAGCTTCGCCGAGGAGCCGCATGCGCTTCGCCAACACCCAGGCGCCCATGACGTTGGTGACCGCAGCTGGAAGCACGATGTACATCGCGCCGAGACCAACGGCGTAGATGAATCCCGGACCACCTATGAATGCAAATCCGGAGACCGACACCGACACCGATGCAACCGTGAGCGCAACGAGGCCGATACCTTTGCCGGCTACAAAGAAATCGCTCGCCGTCCTGGTTCTCCGCGCAGCCCAGACGCTGATCGCTACGATCACGGCGAAGTAAGCGATGCCCACCGCAATCACCGCCGGGTGCGCAGCACTTGGCAGCGCGACTTGGAGGAGCGCGATCGCGCGCCCAATCTCAATCATGCGATGGGTTGTCGTTCGCGGGCATCATGTGTCTGCTCGTGGCGCCAGTGTCGGAAGCCACGGCTCCGCTCTCGTTGCTCTTCTGATATCCGCGTCCCAGCGCTCTCACCCGTTCTACATCTTCGGCGTTCAACGTCTGTGTTTCGAACGTCAGTGCGTAGGCAACGGGCAGCACGATCACGGGCAGCAGCCCCACTCCGTAGATCACGACCGCTGCACGCGCGGGTAGTCCGAGCCAGAGCGTGCTGAGCGGTCCTTCGGTAGCAGGCAGCGCCAGCGCCGCGCCGAAGCCTACGACCAGCAGCGCCATCACGAACGCAAACGGAAATCGCAGCGGACCGATGCCACTTTTCCCCCGCGCCGCACCCAGTATCATGATGCCGCTGATTGCGACTGGCATCCCGAGTCCGAGGAGCCACGGCGCCCATGACGGAGGACCACCGCGACTGAACGCCGTCGCGTATCCGGTGGCGATCGCGGAAATTCCACCGAATACCGCGACCAACGCTGCACGCCGCGTCGGATCGCTGCGCCGCTGTTCCGTCGAAGCGGCTCCGCCAAGAGTCTCTGACTTGAGCAGATCGGTCATTTCAATCGAATGTCAGAGTAAAGCGAGCAAGGCAAACGTCGCGAGCCAGTGCTCGCCCATGTAATCGCCTGCGACGTGGGGCAGACTTGCCGCAAGATGAGTGTCCGCCGCTTCCAGGGCGATTCCTCGCCGTGCATCGCTCGTCGACCAGGTCGTCGCGATCGAGCGCCAGCACCACGCGCGACTAAGGTTCAGTCCGTCCAGATGGGCGATCTTGCCATCGCTGCGATCGCTGACGACGGCCGGCGTGAACAGCGTCGTTGGCTCACGGACAGCGAGCCGCGGCAGAAACCGATCGAGCCAACTCGAGAAGTCACTCGCGGAAAGGACCCTGCGCATACACTCGGCCTCCATCAGCGCGGACGAGAGAAAATCATCTCCACCCGGCTCCCACGCCTGACAGTCAGAATCCGCCAGGTACCACGTACGCGCCGTTTTCACGAGCGCTTTGCGCAAGGTCCCGTCACCGACGACCTCTGCGTATTCCAAAGCGAGCGTGATGGCGAAAGCGCTGTTGAAGTGCGTGCCGACACGCGTTGGGTAAGTCGCCTTCGGCAGGAAAGTAAGGAACCGTTCGGTAAACGCGTCAGCCAGCGGAGACACAGCGTCGCTCCAGCGCTTCCCCTTCTGGGTGTCGTGCCGATCCAACTCGGCGGCGAACATCAGCAGCCACGCCCATCCATAAGGACGCTCGAAAGTGGCGCGCAATGGCTGTGCAAGATACTTCACCTCGCTCTTGACCTTCCCGACCGTCAACTGACTGTCGAACAGCGCTTCGATTTCGTCGGCTTCAGCCATCCCATCCCGCTTCCCGTGTCCGTCTTCCCCTTTCGGAAAGAGCCGGAGCAGCGTTGCGAGAAGCCAGTAACCGTGAACGCACGAATGCCAGTCGAAGCTCCCGAAGAATACGGGATGGAGCTCGCGCGGCGCTTTGAGATCCCCTCGTTTGTTCAGCACGTGATCGAGCTTGTTCGGGTACTCGCGGGTCACATGTGCCAGCGCGAGTCGCGCGAGCTTCGACGCGAAATCGGGCGTGAGGGATGGCGAGCTCGACATCAACGTCGGTAAACCAGAAAGTTCATCAGCAGAATGTTCGCGGCGAGAAGGAGAAGCGCCGTCGGAATCTGGACCTTGATCACCGCGTTCTCGTCCGGCAGCTCGAGC
>DASWDV010000106.1:0-12407 GCA_036395075.1 Gemmatimonadaceae bacterium
TTGCGGTCGCCAATGGGGTCCCGGTAGTGCCGGGAACGAACGAGCCACTGGAAAGCGCAAAGCAGGCGGAAAAAGTCGCAAGGAAGTTCGGCTATCCGGTTCTGCTCAAGGCCGCGGCTGGGGGTGGCGGCAAGGGAATGCGCGTCGTGTCGGCCTCGACAGAGCTCGCTGGCGCACTCGACGCGGCTCGCCGCGAAGCGAAAAACGCCTTTGGCGACGACGCCGTGTACCTCGAGAAATTCGTCGAGCGTCCGCGACACGTCGAGATCCAGGTTCTCGCCGATTCTCACGGCACCGTTCTCTCGCTCGGTGAGCGTGAATGCTCCGTACAGCGGCGGCACCAGAAGATGGTCGAAGAGGCGCCAAGCGTCGCCGTTACGCCGGAGCTACGTCAGAAGATGGGTGACAGCGCGATCCGTGTAATGCGCGCGGCCGGATACGTCAACGCGGGCACGTGCGAATTCCTGCTCGACCAGAGCGGAAATTTCTATTTCCTCGAGGTGAACACGCGCATCCAGGTCGAGCATCCCGTCACCGAGCTGGTTACGGGAATCGATCTCGTTCAGTGGCAGCTGCGGGTCGCGGCTGGCGAACGTTTGCCGTTCTCACAGGCAGAGATCTCACCGCGCGGGTGGTCGATTGAGTGCAGGCTTACGAGCGAAGACGCGTCGAACAATTTCCTACCCTCGACGGGCCGCGTCACCCACCTCAACCTGCCCAGTGGTCCAGGAGTTCGCTGGGACGGCGGGATCGAATCAGGAAGCGAAGTCGGACTTTATTACGATCCGATGCTCGGCAAGCTGATAGTCTGGGGTGCCGATCGGGAACAAGCAGTCACTCGGATGCGGCGCGCGTTGGTCGATCTGATCATCCAGGGTATCGAAACGTCGCGCGACTTCCACATCAGGGTGATGGACGACGAGGAATTTCGGCGCGGGGCAATCGATATCCAATGGCTGGAACGCCGCCTCGATTCAATACTACGGCGAAAACCCGCTGCGGATTCCGTTCGTGTTGCCGCCGTCGCAGCTGCCTTGCTCGCCCAACGCGATCGCGCGGCACGGACAGTATCGAACAGCTCGGACGGGGCAGTTGGCGTTGAGCAAAGCGGTGAGGTTGCGGGGGGGCGCGATTCGTGGAAAACGGTCGGGCGAGCCGAAGGTCTTCGGGGCTAATGCCAGTGGTCAGCATCTCGATTGACTCGATTGCCGCCGGCGGCGACGGCGTAGGAAGAAGCAATGGTCTTGTCGTGTTCGTTCCTCGCACTGCGCCCGCCGACGTCGTGACGGCACAGATCTCCGGCAAGGGTCATTTCGCTCGCGGAACACTTAGCAGCATCGTGACCCCGTCGCCCGTGCGGATTGACCCGCCCTGTCCGCATTACACAAGGGACAGGTGCGGCGGCTGTCAGCTTCAGCACATGACCTACAAATCTCAGATCGCTGCGAAGCAGCTGGTGATTCGCGATGCGATCCAACGCATCGGAAAGCGTCAGATCGATGCGCCGCCGATCGAAGGCAGCCCGAGCGAGTGGCGTTATCGAACCAAGCTTACGCTCTCGATGCGCCGGCGCGGATCGCGCTGGATAGCGGGACTTCACCCCTACGACGACCCAACGCGGGTGTTTGCGCTCGCTGATTGTCCGATCACTGATCGTCGCGTCGTTGCAGCCTGGCGGGAAATCATGGACGCTGATGCGTACTTCCCCGACACGAAGGAGCTGCGTGGAAGCGTTCGCATCACTGCTGCCGGGCCAACCTTCGTGATGACTGGTGGACAGAGTTGGGGAGCGCGCGATCAGTTTGTAGCCGCCTCACCCTCGCTGTCGGCGGTATGGTGGGAGCCGTCTGACGACAAGCCGCGCCGTCTGCTGTTCGACAAGCGTCAAGAGCAAGCCCCCAGCGCGTCGTTTGCGCAGGTGAACGCGGAGATGGGAGAGATCCTTCAGAGCTATGTACTCGATCGCGCGAGGTCTTATGCGCCGCGCTCGGTGATCGATGCGTACGCGGGCGCCGGAACGACGGCAATCGCGCTAGCCGAAGAAGGAATCAAGGTCACGGCGATCGAACTCGACGCCGACGCATCACGGTGGTCCGCGTCGAAGCTTCGCGATCCGTCGCGCGCTATTCAGGCAAGAGTCGAAGATGCGCTTCCCGGGTTGGTGCCTGCCGACCTGGTGATCCTCAATCCGCCGCGCGCCGGACTCGATTCGCGCGTGACGGATACGCTCGAGGCGGAAGCAGGACATTTGAGCGGCCTGATTTACGTGAGCTGCAACCCCGGGACTCTGGCGCGTGATCTCGCGAGGCTGCCCAATTACGCGATCGCGAGCATCCGCGCATTCGACATGTTCCCGCAAACCGCTCACGTCGAGACGGTGTGTGAGCTGCGGCCCGTCCCTGCGACCGGCGGCGCATGAACTACGTTGTCCAGCTAAACGACCAGCGCAAGAAAGTCTCGCTCGGCGCGGACGGCGCGAGCTACGAAGATGCTCGACCGGCGAGCGCCGAGCTGTCGGAAATCGAGGGAAGTCCGGTTCGGATGGTCAGGATCGGCACGCAGGTTTATCGGGTCGTAGTCGAAAAGCAGCGGGGTCGCGGCCGCTACACGCTCTGGGTCGATGGATATCGATTCGATGCAGAAGCGCTCGACGAGCGGACGCGCGAGATCCGTGACCAATCCGCGGCGAGCGCGCCTCCCGTGGGTCCGGCGCCGGTTCGCGCGCCAATGCCCGGCCTCATCGTTCGCGTCAACGTCAAACCCGGGGACAAAGTGGAGGCTGGTCAGGGCGTCGTCGTGATGGAAGCGATGAAGATGGAAAACGAGTTGCGCGCGACGTCGGCCGGGATTGTCAGGAGCGTCGAGGTTGTGCCGGGCACAGCAGTTGAAAAGGGAGCCGTCCTCGTTTCGCTCGAGTTGCCGCCTGCGGACTAAGTCCCAGACTACCCGGTGCTGGTATACCAGTACCGACTACCCGTTCCGGTTGACATGACTTCCGTGAGACGGTAGGTTAAAAGGCTGTCGTAAAACCACTTAGTCGCAATCAACCGCTCGGAACCCAACTCGAACGAAAGGGGGCCGGCTCTTACATACGTTACCGCTTCATATGAAGACATACTCCGCAACCCCGCGGGATATCGAGCACCAGTGGTACATAGTCGACGCCGAGGACATGGTCCTTGGCCGTCTGGCGACCGAAGTCGCGAAGATCATCCGCGGCAAGCACAAACCGATGTACACGCCGCACATGGATACTGGCGACAACGTCATCGTGATCAACGCCGCGAAAGTTCGCGTCACCGGCAAGAAGGCGGAGCAAAAGCGGTACTTCCGGCACACCGGTTACATGGGTCATGAGCGGTTCATGCCGTTCGAGACGATGCTGGCGAAGCACCCCGAGCGCGTGATCGAGAAAGCGGTCTACGGCATGCTTCCGAAAACAGCTCTCGGCCGCCAGAAGCTTCGGGGCAAACTCCGCGTGTTCGCCGGCGACAAGCATACGCACGCCGCGCAGCAACCCAAAGTGCTCGACCTCAACAAGAAGAGTGAGAAGTAATGCCTGACACGACGCACACGATCGGGCGGCGGAAGGAAGCGGTCTGCCGTCTCTACATCAAGGCCGGCTCCGGCAAGTGGTCGGTGAACGGACGCACGCTTGGAGATTATTTCCCGCGCCCAGCGCACGTCTCCGCGATCCAGCAGCCGTTCACTATTACGGACACGCTCGGCCGCTACGACGTGAAAGCAAAAGTCGAAGGTGGTGGATTGACCGGACAGGCAGGGGCATTGCGTCTTGCCGTTGCACGCGCGCTCGTCAAGCTCGATGAGTCGCACCGTAGAAAGCTGCGCGATCTTGCGCTTCTGACCCGCGACGCCAGAGCGGTCGAGCGCAAAAAGCCGGGCCGTCCGAAGGCACGAAAGAAATTCCAGTTCTCGAAGCGTTAACCCCGAAGGAATCCCTATTTAATGGCTCAGCCAAACCTGGAGCAGCTACTCGAAGCCGGTGTCCACTTCGGACACCAGACGCGCCGTTGGAACCCGAAGATGCGTCGTTTCATCTTCGCGGAGAGAAACGGCATTCACATCATCGATCTGCAGAAGACGCTGCGCCAGCTCGAGCTGGCTCAGAAGCTCGCCCGCGATGTGATTCTTCGCGGCGACAACGTCCTCTTCGTCTGCACCAAGCGCCAGCTCGTCAACATCGTCAAGAGCGAGGCCGAGCGTTGCGGAGCGATGTACGTGACCGAGAGATGGCTGGGCGGGTTACTCACGAACTTCCAGACCGTGAAGAAGCAGGTTCGCCGTCTAAAGGAGCTCGAGGCTGGTAGCGAGGCCGGCGGTGATTTTGAGAACTACACCAAGAAAGAACAGCTGATGATGAGTCGTCAGCGCGACAAGCTTTCCAAGAACCTTGCCGGTATCAAGAACCTTACGCGCCTTCCCGGTCTCATGTTCGTGATCGACTCCAAGAAGGAGCGGATCGCGGTGAACGAGGCCAATAAGCTCAACATCCCGCTGATCGCGCTCGTCGATACGAACGCCGATCCGGATCTGATAACCGTTCCCATCGCCGGCAACGACGATGCAATTCGTTCCGTCGAGCTGATGACGAAGTCGATTGCTGACGCGATCGTCGAAGCTCGCCGGGAAGCGCCGGTGCGCGAGGAAGTCGAAGAGACCGAGTCGTACACTTATAGCTCTGACCGCGGCGCCGAGCCAGAAGGCGAGGGCGACAAGAAGAGAAAGAGAAGGCCGCGCAGACGACGGGCCAAGCCCGAAGCGATTGCCGCGCGGCTCAAGACAGGCGGCGAAGAAGGTGGCGGAGCAGAGGAAGCCACCGAGACCGAGCAGGAAGGTTAACTTTCGCGCCGCCGGAGAATTCCGGCGGCGTTTTAACGAGACACATTATGACGATGACAAAAGAGAAATTCACAGCAAAGGATGTTCAGGCTCTGCGACAGAAGACCGGAGCGGGCATGATGGAATGCAAGAAAGCGCTCGAAGAGACCAATGGCGATGTCGCGAAGGCCGAGGAATATCTTCGCGCCAAGGGAATCGCCAAGGCGGAGAAGCGCGTAGGGAAGCAGACGAGCGAGGGCGTGATCAACAGCTACATCCACCACAACGGCAAGGTCGGCGTGTTGGTGGAAGTCAACTGCGAGACCGATTTCGTCGCGCGGACTGATGACTTCAAGCAGCTCGTCAAGTTCATCGCCGAGCACATCGCGGCTGCCGCGCCGGTGGCGGTGGACAAGGACCAGGTTCCCGCGGACAAGGTGGAGAAGGAGCGTCGCATCTTCATCCAGCAGGTGAAGGAGAGCGGCAAGCCGGATCACCTGATCGAGAAGATCGTTGCCGGAAAAGTAGAGGCGTTTTACAAAGACGTCGCGCTTGTCCACCAGGCATGGGTGCGAGAGCCCAAGAAGACTGTCGGCGACCTGATCAAGGAAGCGTCGGCGAAGGTGGGTGAAAACATTCAGGTCCGCCGCTTCGTCCGCTTTCAGATGGGCGAGGAGTAGAGCCAGCTTTGGCTCAACTAAAGTACAAGCGCGTTTTGCTCAAGCTCTCCGGCGAGGCACTCGCCGGAGAGAAGGGCACCGGGTTCGATTTCGACATTCTCCAGCGGCTCGCGACCGAGATCAGTGACATCGCAAAGATGGGTGCGAGCGTCGGCCTCGTCATCGGTGGGGGGAACATCGTGCGGGGCGCGCAGCTCTCGAAGATGGGAATGGAGCGTGCCGGCGCCGACTACATGGGCATGCTCGGCACCGTCATCAATGCACTTGCGCTCCAGGACGTCCTGGAGAAAGCAGATCTCGAGACGCGTGTGATGACTGCGATCGCAATGGAAACTATCGCCGAGCCATTCATCAGGCGCCGCGCGATGCGTCATTTCGAGAAGGGGCGCGTCGTGATTTTCGCCGCCGGCACCGGCAATCCTTATTTCTCGACCGACACTGCCGCGGCGCTGCGCGCCATCCAGGTCCACGCCGAGGTAATCATCAAGGCGACGAGCGTCGACGGAGTCTATACGGCGGATCCGAAGCTCGATCCCGACGCGACCCGGTACCAATCGATCAGTTACCGCGATGTCATGGTCAACGAGCTCGGCGTGATGGATCAGACGGCCATCACTCTGTGCAAGGAGAACAAGCTCCCGATCATCGTCCTCAACATTCACCGTCACGGAGAGGTTGCGAAGGCGCTGCTGGGCGAGCGCGTCGGAACGATCGTACAATGACGACAATTCCTCAGATCATGAAGGACTGCCGGACCGCGATGGAGAAATCGTTCGAGGCGTCGAAGCGCGAGCTCGCTTCGATTCGCACCGGTAAGGCATCGGTGAGTCTGCTCGATACCATACGTGTTGACGCGTATGGGCAGCAGATGCCGATCAACCAGGTAGGCAGCATCTCGGCTCCCGAGCCACGACTTCTGACAGTGACTCCGTGGGACAAGGGGCTCGTGTCAGCAATCGAAAAGGCGTTGCGTGAATCGGACCTTGGCCTGAATCCCCAAACACAGTCCGGAGTGATCCGCGTTCCGCTTCCGGCGCTCAACGAGCAGCGCCGTAAAGAGCTGGTGAAGGTCGTTCACAAGCTCGCCGAGGAGGCGCGAATCGGCATCCGTCACGCACGAACCGCGTCGCGCGACCAGCTGAAGAGGCTCGAGAAGACTTCGGAAGACGAGCAGAAGAGGGCCGAAAAAGAGCTTCAGAAACTCCACGACGACTACATCGGCAAAATCGATGAGTTGTTGAAGGCAAAAGAAGCAGAAATCATGGAAGTGTAGGCCGTGTCTGAGCTGACACGGCGCATTATCTTCGCGGTTATCGCCGCGCCCGCGAGCATCGCGGTCGTTTACGTCGGCGATTGGGCCCTCGCGATTCTTCTTTCGGTCCTCTCGGCCCTGGCGGCGTGGGAGTTGTACCGAATCGCGCGCGAGACCGGCGCGCTTCCGCTGGAGCCGGCGGGGATCGCGTTGGCTGCACTTCTGCCGATCGCCGTGCATGCGCAACGGCTCGGTGTGTATACGCTCTCTCTTACCGCTATTGTGGCGATGATTCTGGTACTTTTCGCGAGCACGATCTGGCTCCGCGGGCCTGCTGGAAAGCCGTTAGCGTCGGTCGCGATCACGGCGTTCGGCGTTATGTATGCGGGCCTTTTCTCCTACATCTACGCGCTTCGCTACCACGACTACGCCGTGGGCGCGCTCGCGGGAACGGCGTTGGTCCTGCTGCCCGTTCTTATCACCTGGGCAACCGACATCGGCGCCTACACGTTCGGCCGGACTTTCGGAAACAAGAAGCTGATTCCTTCGATCAGCCCCGGGAAAACCGTCGAGGGCGCCGTCGGCGGCCTCGGCGTCGCGATCGTCATCTGTCTGTTGTACGTGCGCTTCATCCTCATGCCATATGCACAGCTGGGTCTCACGATCCAGGGAGCCGTTCTCTTCGCCATAGTCATAAGCGTCGCGGCGCAGACCGGAGACCTGGCCGAGTCGCTGCTCAAGAGAGAAGCGGGGTTGAAGGACAGCTCGCGCATTATTCCGGGGCATGGCGGAATTCTCGATCGATTCGACAGTCTTCTGTTCGTGATGCCGATTGCGTTTCTGCTGCTGGGCCGCTTGCTGCTGCCCGTACCAACGTGACCTCGACCACCGCGCCCAAAGGGGTCGCGGTCCTGGGCTCGACGGGCTCGATCGGTACGACCGCTCTGCGCGTGCTCGATCGGCAAAGAAGTCGGTTTCGAGTTACAGCGCTCACGGCGAACAGCAACGCTGCACTCCTCAAAGATCAGGCGCGAAAGTTCTCTCCGGCCTTCGTGGGGATGGTTGAGCCGCAGCGCGGTGGCGATGACTCATGGCGCAGCGGGACGGACGCACTCATCTCTGCTGCCACAAGGGATGATGTCGACATCGTGCTCAACGCGATCGTCGGCGCCGCGGGATTGGACGCGACCCTTGCTGCGCTGGAGTCCGGGAAAAGGGTGGCGCTCGCCAACAAGGAGACGTTGGTCATCGCTGGCGACCTCGTTAGACAAGCGTGCGCAGCTGGATCGGGCGAAGTAGTGCCGGTGGATAGCGAGCACAGTGCGATTCTTCAGTGCATCACCGGACACCCGTCGTCGGAGGTCCGGCGCGTCGTCCTCACCGCGTCGGGTGGCCCGTTCCGCGACTGGAGCGAGGAGCGACTCGCATCAGCGACGGTCGAGGATGCGCTCCGACACCCAACCTGGCAGATGGGTCGCAAGGTCACCATCGATAGCGCGACCTTGGCTAACAAGGCGCTCGAAGTCATCGAAGCGCATTTTCTGTTCGGTCTTCCTTATGATCGAATCGAGATCGTCGTCCACCCGCAGAGCGTGGTTCACTCGTTCGTCGAATTCATCGACGGAAGTGTCATTGCGCAAATGAGTGTGCCGACGATGGAGCTTCCCGTCTTGTATGCCCTCACGCATCCCGAACGGGTACACGACGATGGTGTACCGGCCTTCGATCCCGTTAAACTGTCTCCGATGACTTACGAGTCCGTCGATCACGCGCGCTTTCCCGCACTGCGCCTCGGCATTGGCGCGGGTGTGGCCGGTGGCGCCGCGCCGGCGGTTTTCAACGCGGCGAACGAGTGCGCCGTCGGGGCCTTCCTCGAAGGGAAAATCCGGTTCGCGGACATCGCGCGTGGCATTTCCTCTGCGCTGGACGCGCTCAGCACGATGCCGGCTGGCACGCGCTCGGAGCTTCTCGCCGCCGACGCCGCGGCGCGGCGCCACGTCCGGGAGATGTTCAAGTGTTGAGCTGGCTGGCGCCTCTCATTGTATTCGGTCTCGTGGTGTTCGTTCACGAGCTCGGCCACTTCATCGCGGCGAAGCTCACTGGCGTTTATGCGCCACGTTTTTCGATCGGGTTTGGCCCCTCGCTGTTGAAGAAGCGCATCGGTGAGACCGAGTACGTCCTGGCAGCGCTGCCGCTGGGCGGATACGTACGAATGGCTTCACGGGAGGACGAGGCCACGGCTTTTCTCGAGGGTGGCAGCGAGAACTCGGCAATCCGACCCGCCAATCCGAAGGACAAATTCGATCCAGACGCGATGATTCCCTTTGGTCCCAAGCCGATTCCTGAATCGCGCTGGTTCGAGTCGAAACCGCTCGTCTCTCGGTTGTTCATCATGCTTGCTGGTGTCACGATGAACGCGCTCCTCGCTTACGGAATCTATGTGGGACTGTTGCTCCACTCCGGAATTCCGACGCCGATCCCAGTTGCGGCGGTCGTGAATCCCGGTAAGCCGGCGGCGCTGGCTGGCATTCAAGCCGGTGACAGCATCGCTTCGCTCAATGGACATCCTCTCAAGAACTGGGAGACACTGCTCGATACGATCACGGCGTCCGCTGGTCGGCCACTGGAGCTCGGGATCGTTCGTCACGGCGAATCCATTAGGGTAGTCGTGACGCCCAACGCCGAGCCCGTCACCGATCCGCGCACGGGAGTGAAGCGCCCCGGAGGCAGAATCGGGATGATGGCGACCGAAGGATTTATCCCGATATCCGTACCCAAAGCGTTTGGTGAGGCGTGGCAGCTCACGATCGACAACGGCAGTCGGATTTTCGCGGCGCTTGGGGCGCTGGCGCACGGGGTCGGGGTCTCGGATCTCGGCGGTCCGATCGCGATAGCGCAGGTCTCGGTCCAGGCTGCTCGCGGCGGCATCGAGACTTTGCTCCTTCTCGTGGCGCTTATCAGCATCAACGTCGCGGTGTTCAACCTGCTGCCGATTCCAATCCTCGACGGCGGTCAAATACTTCTCAACGTCGCGGAGACTATCAAGGGCAGCGCGTTCAGCACGCAAACCCGCGAGCGAATCCTCAGAGGCGGATTGCTGATCATCGGATTGCTCTTCGTCACGGTTATGTTCAACGACATCAGCCGTAACATGCAGAACATCGTCCGGCTACTTGGCCGACTTTTCGGGCGAGCAGCGTAAGCTCACGCAGCTCGCGCACGGATTTATTGCTTTTCGCAGACAACCGACGTTAGAGCTGACGCGGGGATGGCTAGCTTTTCCCGAACCAGCTGACCGTAAACCATTTCAGGTTTTCTCCCGTAGTATGAACGAATCGATTCCTTCATAGAATTCCATGGCTGACTTCAGGGCAGAAGACTATCGTCTCACGGAGCCGCTCCTGAACCGCGTCGAGGAGGAACATCCGGGCGAGGATCAACAAGTCGTGCCGGTCTCACAATCGATGTCCGGGGTCGTGTCCTTTCTCAGCAGCAACGAGCGGAAGGGACGTTGGCAACTACCGAGGAGATTTCGCGCGCTCTCGGTGTTGGGAAACGTCGAGCTCGATCTGCGAGACGCTGAAATCGGTTACGGCTTGTCGGTGATCGAAGCAGTCGCTGTCCTTGGGAACATCGAAATCACCGTATCGCCCGATGTGACAGTCGAGTGCGACGGTGACAGCCTGCTCGGCTCGTTCGCGGTCAAGTACCACCGCCGCGCGAATCCATCTTCCGCTAACCGCGACAAAGTCTTGCGCATCACCGGAAGCGCCTACGCCGGCAACGTCGAGGTGGTTGTAAAAGGTCCGTCTGAGGCCATGCTGAAGAAGATCGGGCGCACCTTGGGCGCGCGCGAGCGTTAGAAGACGCCATCTTTCAATTTTGACTCAGCTCTGAATTGAACGCAGCGCAGTGCGCGGCTAAATTTGACAGCTATGGCTTTTACGGGCCTCGCTGAGCGTCTAGCCGACGTACGGAGCACGATTGAAGAGGCGGCGAGGCGCGGCGGACATAGTCAACAGGTCACAATCGTCGCGGTTACCAAAACGCATCCGCCTGCCGCCGCGCGAGCCGCGTACGATGTGGGCCTTCGCGACGTCGGTGAGAACAAGGTCCAGGAAGCCTTGAAAAAGATGGCCGAGGTGGATGTGCCGGTCCGTTGGCATCTTATCGGGCATCTTCAGCGGAACAAGATAAAAAGCCTTGAGCATTTCGTTCTCCTTCATTCGCTCGACAGTCCGAAACTCGCCGACGCGGTTTGCGCGTTTGGACTCGCTCGCGGGAAGGCGGTGGAGGTGCTGATCGAATTGAATATTTCCGGAGAGAGCACCAAGAGGGGATATAGTCCGACGGAGCTTCTTCCCGAGGCGGAGCGGCTCGTCAGGCTATCGGGAATTCGCGTCCGCGGAGTCATGACAATGGCTAGCTTTACCGCAACGGAGTCGCAGCTGCATCGCACCTTCGCGGAGGCCCGCGAGGCGCGGGCGGCACTGGTCGAGGCAGGGCATCCGGCTGAGGAGCTGTCGATGGGTATGTCCAACGATTATGAGATTGCCGTAGAAGAAGGTGCGACATTGGTGCGACTGGGAACCACCCTCTTCGGAGCGAGGGCCAAATGATCGACGAAGCATTTCATCTCACCCCGCTCGACGTACGGCGGTACGATTTCGGTCGTGCGCTGCGCGGCTACAATCCGGCGCGCGTCGATCAGTTCAGGGATCAGGTCGCGGAGGAGATGGACCGGCTCACCCGCATCAACCAGGACCTGGATTCGAAGGCGAGAAGCTTTCACGAACAGTTGCGGGCGTTCCGGGAGCGCGACAAGGCACTGAACGATGCGCTGATAGCGGCGCAGCAGCTGCGCGGCGAGGTTCGCGAGCAGGCAGAGCGCGAAGCCCAGCTCATTCTGCGCGAGGCCCAGGCTGAGGGAGAGCGAATCATCGAAGCGGCCAAAGCAGACGTGCGTCGAATGGAGGAGGAGCTCGATAACCTCGATCGCTCGCGGCGCACCTATCTCGCGCAAATGCGAACGTTGATTGCCCGACAGCTCTCCGAAGTGGAAGCGTCGGATTCGCAGGTCGTCGCGAGCACGCTGCGGGGCGCTGGCTCCAACTCCACAGGACCGAACCGAGAATGACCGCCGTCCGCCCCGTGCCGGCGGCGGGGGGAGCGGGAGACGAGAAAGGGACGCGCTTTCGTCGGCTTCCTACCGATCGCTCGCCCGACGATCTCGAAAAGGAAATGCTTGCTCGCTGGAAGGAGGAGAAGCTTTTCGAGCAGACGCTTTCTCAAGCCGCGGGCAAGAGCGAATTCGTTTTCTTCGAGGGACCGCCGACGGCGAATGGGCGTCCGGGCATCCATCACGTGTTTTCACGGACAGTGAAAGATCTCTTCTGTCGGTACCGCGCGATGCGTGGCAATCACGTGGCGCGCAAAGCTGGCTGGGACACGCACGGCCTCCCCGTCGAAATAGAGGTCGAGAAAAGAATCGAGACCGATTTCGGAATTCGCACGGCTAAGCAGCAGATCGAGAAGATTGGTGTCGAGCGCTTCAACGAGATGTGCCGCGAGAGCGTCTGGCGCTATCGCTCCGACTGGGAGGAGCTAAGTGAGCGCATCGGCTACTGGCTGGACTA
>DASWDV010000107.1:0-5303 GCA_036395075.1 Gemmatimonadaceae bacterium
GACTTCGCGGAGCTCGATTTTTTCGATGTCGATTTGGTCGAAGTCGGTCTTGTCGACGTTGATTTCGTCGAGGTCAGTTTGGTTGGCGCCGCTTTCGTGGAATTCGACGGCGCCCTGACGCCTGGTGCCGAAGGCGCGGCCATCGCCAGCATGCGCGGCGCGGTCTTCTTCGCCGGCATCGTCGCGCGCACCTGTCTGATGGCGCTCGTATGCTCTTCCAGCGTCATCCGGAATTCGTGATGGCCATCCGCGGTCGCGACAAAATACAGATAGGGCACGTTGGCCGGATTGGCCGCCGCCGCGAGGCTAGCGACACCTGGCGATGCCACCGGGCCGGGTGGCAGCCCCTTGTGCACGTAGGTGTTGTAGGGCGATTCGATCGTGAGATCCTTGTATAGCACGCGTCCGACGTGGTGTTTAAGCGCGTATTGGATGGTCGGATCAGCCTGCAGCAGCATGCCTCTGCGCAGGCGGTTGTAATAAACAGCCGCGATCACCGGCCGCTCCTCCGGCACCCGCGCCTCTTTCTCGACGATGGAAGCCATCGTCACGAGATCGTTCCGATTGATCTTGAGCTCGACCACGCTCGAATCCCAGTCCGGCCTCCAGCGACGCTCGAACGAGTAAACCATTTCGCGCACCGCTTGCCGTGCCGTCGTGCCGACGGGGAAGGCGTAGGTGTCGGGGAAGAGGTAGCCTTCGAGCGTCGTGTTGGGAATGTCCAGACGTGCAAGCAGCGCGGTATCACGCACCGCGGCCTCCACTGAGTCGACGGGAACTCTGAGCGTGCGCGCAAGGCGCGGCGTTATATCCGCGAGTGTGTAGCCCTCGGGTATCGTGACGGTGTTGACGAGGCCGTGCCCGCCGTTGAGCGCTCCCACAATATCCTTCCACGGAGTCCCGTGCTTGAGGAGGTAGGTGCCCGGCTTGATGTTGCGATCCCCGCCCGTGATACGGCCGTAGAGGCGGAAAATCTTTGGCGACCCAATGACACCGTTGCGCGCCAGGGAGTCCGCGGCTTGGCCGAAGTTGGCGCCGCGCGGGATGATAACGCGCGTCGGAGCACCGTGCGGTTGACCAACGCACGCACCTGAAACGACGCACAGCGCGATGAGCGCTAAGCGAAGGTCAGCTCGGAGCATTGAGCGCATGCTGGAGGAGAATTGCCGCGGCGAGCGCGTCTACATCGCCCTTTCTGCCGCGGGTTGATTCCCCCATTTCTTTGACTGTACGCAAGGCTGCCGCCGTGGTAAAGCGTTCATCATAAAAACGAACGGGCATGCCAGTACGTTTCGCGATTTCGGCCCCCAAATCACGCACTTCCGCCGTCCATTCGGTCTCGTTGCCCTCTCCGTCGAGCGGAAGGCCTATTAGATACCCCTGAGCGCCCAGCTGCGTTGCGCGCGCGAGAATCTTTGTGATGGGGGGTCTTTTGCCTTCACGGCGCGCAATAAAACCCGCCGGCGACGCGATGATGCCGAGGGGATCGCTGATCGCGAGGCCGATTCTCTTCCGGCCGTAGTCTACGGCGAGAAAACGAGCCAGCGCGGCGTTCACTGGACCTATCCCTGCGCCATCTGCGTAAAGAATTCCTTGTTGTTCTTCGACTTCGCCATTTGGCGCAGCAGGAACTCGATCGCCTCGGCTTCGGGCATGTCGGCGAGGAACTGCCTCAGCAAAATCACTCGATTTATCTCCGCCTGACTGAGGAGGAGCTCCTCTTTGCGCGTGCCCGATCGAAAGATGTCGATTGCCGGATAAATGCGGCGATCCGCGATCTTCCTGTCCAGGACGAGCTCCATGTTGCCCGTGCCCTTGAATTCCTCAAAGATGACGTCGTCCATCCGCGAGCCCGTCTCAGTCAGCGCCGTTGCAATGATCGTGAGCGACCCGCCGCCGTCGATGTTGCGCGCCGATCCGAAGAATCTTTTCGGCTTGTGTAGAGCACTTGCGTCTACACCACCTGAGAGAATTTTTCCCGACTGGGGCGCAACGGTGTTGTGGGCGCGGGCAAATCTCGTCAGCGAGTCGAGCAGGATGACGACATCCTTGCCGTGCTCGACGAGGCGCTTCGCTTTCTCGAGCACCATGTCCGACACCTGTACGTGGCGGGCGGCACCCTCGTCGAAGGTAGAGCTCACGACCTCGGCGCGGGTGGTGCTCGCGATCATCTCCGTCACCTCCTCCGGGCGCTCGTCGATGAGCAGCACGATGATCGTCACCTCGGGGTGATTCTCGGCTATCGCGTTCGCCATCTTGTGCAGGAGGATCGTCTTTCCTGCCCGTGGCGGCGAGACGATGATTCCGCGCTGACCTTTGCCGATGGGGGCCATGATGTCCACCACCCGCATGCTCAGATCGCCGTCCTTCATCTCCAGCCGCAGTCTCTCGTCGGGGTACTGCGGACGGAGGTTGTCGAACGGAACGCGATCCTTCGCCTTCTCCGGATCTTCGCCGTTGACGCTCTCGACTTTGAGCAGCGCGAGGTAGCGTTCCCACGGCTTTGGCGGACGCACTTGTCCGCGTACATCATCGCCCGTCCGCAGTCCGAAGCGTTTTATCTGCGACGGCGAGACATAGATGTCGTCCGGACCCGGGAGGTAGCTCCAGTCCTGGCTGCGCAAGAATCCATAGCCTTCGGGCAAAATCTCGAGAACGCCATCACCATGCAGCATGATGTCGGTGTCGAGGAGATTCTGCTCGATCTGGAAAATGAGATCTTGCTTTCGGAGACCTGACGAGCCGTCAATCTTGAGGCCGTCTGCCATCTCCTGAAGCTCGGTCACGGATTTTCGCTTTAACTCGGCGATATCCACGCTGTGCGGAGGAAGAGAAGTTAGGACTTTCTTGGGGAGTGAGCCCGTTCGAGCTCAGAAGGTGCGAGGGAGATGCGAGTGGTAGAGAGGAGGGAGGCGGCGCGCCATCGCTGCGCCTTATTCACCCGAAGGTAATTGCGCTCAAAAATGCGGTCAAGCCGGCGACTCAGAATCGGATGTAGCGCAGCGGATGACTCTTGATGTCCTTCATGAGCGCGGTGAGCAGGATGTGCTGCCGATCCAGCTCGCGAGCGAGAGCGCTGTCGGAATGTACCGCCGCAATCGTACCGACTGGACTCCGGAGAAGCCCGCGCAGCGTGTCGAGCTCGGCCGCGACGTGCTTCGTTTTCGTGCTGAGCGTCGAGTCGCGTCTGAAGCGGCCGATGCTTCCCTTGTTAGACGACACGAGGGCACGGATCGAATCAGCGGCCGCCATCACGTGCGACGCGCGCTCTCTCAGGGTGCCGCGCGTGGCCAAAGCGAGAGTTCCATTTCCCCGAGCCCTCGCGTTAAGACTGGCGACTCCCGCTTTCACGTCCTCGAGATCGGCAAGTCCGTTCGCGCGGAAGTTGCCGATAGTCCCGACCGGCTGCGCGATTTTTTCGCTGAGGTTTTTCGTGGCAATGCCGAGCGCGGCGAACTCGGGCCCGACGGTTCCTATATCTGTCGTGAGACTGCTCATCGCGGTTTTTGGATGTTCCGTGATCGTGTCGCCGTCGTGGAGAGGCGCCGAGGCGGCCGTTCCTGCCGAGATGTACACCACTGGGGTGCCGATCAGACTGCCGCCCGGACGAATCTGCGCGTACGAATCGCGGCGTACGGCGGGGAGCGCTTCCTTTAGAAACTCGGTCTTGATCAGCAATCGTTCCGAGCTGTCTACGGTCGGAGGGCGAAACGAAACTTCTTTGACGAGGCCTTCTTTCTCACCAGCGAGCCACACCTCGCTGCCCGCCAGTATGTCCGGCGCTTCGTTGGTCACAACGTAGAGCGTGACTTTGTCGCCGTGAAGACCACCCACCCGCGCGAACAGCAACACGGCAAGAGTCAACGCCGCGATTACAGCGACCGCGATCACTCCGGTCTTGAGCTCGCTCCAATGCAGTTGGCGTGGCACCCTACGAATGTAAGGTGGTTCGCGGTCGGCAGCAGCACTCAGACCACAATCGGGAGCTACAGGTTTTTGTTAGATTTTTGCGGATAAATGCCCGCAAATAAACCTTCGGAATGCTGATAGGCGTCCCGCGAGAGATAGCGGCCGGCGAACGACGCGTTGCGCTGGTGCCCGAAGTCGTGTCCCAGCTCACGCGCGCGGGTCATCGCGTAATCGTCGAGCGCGACGCCGGGCTTCGCGCCGGGTTCACCGATGATGCATATCGAACCGCGGGCTGTGAAGTGATCGACGCAGTCGAGGAGATCTACTCAACTGCGCAGATTGTCCTGAAAGTCCAGCGTCCGGGACGCGACGAGAACAGCGGTGAAGCGGAGCTCGACATGCTCCGGGATGGCGTTGTGCTCATCGGCCTGCTGCAGCCCGCCGCCGATCCATCGCTCTTCCAACAGCTCGCCGAGCGAAACATCGTCGCCTGCAGCATGGAGCTGGTGCCGCGCACGACCCGCGCGCAGATGATGGATGCGCTTTCGTCACAGAGCACAGTGGCGGGATACAAAGCGGTTCTGCTCGCCGCGAACGCCCTGCAGAAATTCTTTCCGATGCTGATGACCGCGGCGGGCACGGTACGTCCGGCTAGAGTGCTCGTCATCGGTGCCGGTGTCGCCGGCTTGCAGGCGATTGCGACGGCTCGGCGCATCGGTGCAGTAGTCGAAGCGTTCGACACCCGACCGGTCGTCAAAGAACAGGTTCAAAGCCTCGGGGCGACATTCGTCGAGATCGACGTACACCTCGCGGACGCGCAGGACTCGGGCGGTTACGCCAAAGAGCTGAGTGAGCGACACATCCGCCGCGAGAAAGAGTTGATTCACAGTCGCGCGGTCCAGTCGGACGTGATCATCACTACCGCGCTTGTGCCTGGGAAGGCCGCGCCGCGGCTGATCGACGCCGAGACCGTGAGAGCAATGCGGCCGGGGTCGGTCATAGTCGATCTCGCCGGCGAGCAGGGCGGCAACTGCGAGCTGAGCGTACCCGGCGAAACTGTTGTTAGACACGACGTCACGATCATTGCGCCGCTTCACATCTCCAGCGATCTCGCCTTTCACGCCAGCCAGATGTACGCGAAGAACGTTGCTGCGCTGGTGACGCTGTTGGCGCCGAAGGGCGAGCTCAATCTCAACTTCCAGGACGACATCATCGACGCTGTCGTCATTACCGCCGACGGTGAAGTGCGGCACGAGCCGACGCGCCGACGACTTGGGATGTCTTCTCTCAAAACAGTGGAGGCCGCCAGGTGAGTCAGGAACTCGTCCTCGGAATCTACGTCTTCATCATGGCGATCTTCGTCGGCTTCGAGGTGATCAGCCGTGTCCCCTCGG
>DASWDV010000108.1:0-7676 GCA_036395075.1 Gemmatimonadaceae bacterium
CGTAGACGATGTTGGGATCGGTCGGATCAACCACGATGCGGCCGATCTGCTGCGTCGCCTCGAGACCCATCAACTTCCAGGTGCGGCCGCCGTCGGTCGACTTGTAAACGCCGCCACCCGGCGAAATTGAGTTGCGCGAATCCTCTTCGCCGGTTCCCGCGTAGATGATATCAGGATTCGACGGAGCAAGAGCGATGTCGCCCATCGAGATCACTTTCTCCTTGTCAAACAGCGGAACGAACATCGTTCCGGCGTTGATCGTCTTCCAGATTCCACCGGTCGCCGTCGCAACGTAGAAGACCTTTGGATTGCCGGGCACTCCTTCGACGTCGGTAACCCGCCCACCCATGTTGGCGGGACCTATCGATCGCCAGCGGAATCCGGCGAGGGTGGCGGAATCGAGCGGCGCGGTGAGCTGGGATGACAGAGGTGCGGCGCAAAGCATGGCACCGGCGAGAGCGAAGAGGACGGGATGGGCTCGCATGGGTTGGCTTTTGGTTGGAAGATCGATCCGCGAGATCGACCGGACGGTTTCAGAACTAAGCTAATACGGAATTGGCGGGCTGGGTGTTGATCAGAAGGCCGGCGTTTCCGCTCACAAATGCTTAACTTTCTTCGAGGCGGAAGCGACCGCTTCGAAATCAGGTGACCTACCAATGACCACACCTCTATTGAACGCGATCGTGACGATCCAGGGCACGACCCCCCGGCCGGCGACGACGAACCAGAATCCGGCTCCTGTCGCGGGCCAAAGCCTGAACGATGCCGCTCGCGAATTTCGTGACGCGATCCGCAGCAACGTCCAGCAGGAAATAGCTGCCGCGCGCGCCAAGAGCGCCGCGCAGGCGGCGTTAGCACAAGACGCGCGCCCAGCAGCTCCGACGGCACCGGACGCGGGGCGCACGGTCAGGATCCGCGGGCCCGATGGCTCGGAAACCATCATCAGTCGAGACGGCGCGTCCACCACCGTTCCACCGCCGTACGAAGTCGGAATCCCACCGCAGGCCGTCGACATCTCGATAGCTTTTTTCCTGACGATTGCGGCCATCATCATCGGGCTTCCGCTCGCCCGCGCTTTCGCGAGGCGGATGGACCGTCGCGGCGGCACTGCACAAGCTTCTCCCGAGATCTCATCTCAGCTCGCGCACTTGAACCAGGCGGTAGACGCGATCGCGCTCGAGGTCGAGCGAATCTCCGAAGGTCAGCGCTTCACCACACGACTGCTTTCCGAGCAGCGTGAAGCGAGCCGGCAGACGCTGCCATCGGGCGCGAACCGCTAGCGAGAAGTCGAAGGCCCCTCGTTTGCACGAGGGAGAGCACCATGAACGCCACACCGTTTTCCCGGCTCGCCAATTCAAGCGGACTCGTAGGCGCACTCGTGTTCACGCTCACGGCCTGTGGAGCGCACTCGCACATCGCCGCCAGAAATCCCACTCTGGCCCTCGCGCCGACGTGCGCCGACGCCGTACCTGTGTATCCCGACAGGGAGCACGTTCCCTACGACTATTACGAAGTCGCCGTCATCACCGCCGAGGGAAACTCGGCGTACAACGGCAATGGCGACTTGTTGAAAGCGGTGCGCAGACAGGCCGCGAGCGCTGGCGCGAATGGAGTCGTCCTGGATGCGTTGGGTGCCTCGCACGCGACAGTGAAAGTCCTCGGTGCTGCGTTGGGAAGCAGCGACGCCGAACGAAAGGCGCGCGTCATCGCGATATGGATGCCAACCGACACCGCACGTGTGCGCGAAGTGTGCAGCGGCAAGTGAGCGCGGTCGCGCTGCTCTCGCTGATGATCGTGACCAGCTGCAAGGAGAGCCCATGGACGCCAATGGGGAACGCCGAATTCGTGTTGTCCGAAATCAAACTGGGCGGCGCGGAGCAGGTGTCACGGCGAATAGACTCTGACGAGAACTTCGGCCGTTCCGTGATGAACGGCGTCGCCACAGGCGATAGCCTGTGGCTCGGGGTAGCGGCGCAGCTCACTCCCACTTCGGCGAGTGCCGAGTCGAGTCTTTCGATCGCGCTCGCATCGGCGCTCCCGCACTCGCCGCAAAAAGTTTTGGCGCTGCTTGGCGTGAAGTATCCCGTTGAAGAAGTGTGCGGCATGCCCTTCCTCAAGGCGGACTCCAACGACGTGATAACGTACCATTCCGAGACGACTGCGGCGCTGCAACGCGTCCGTGACACGTCGCTGTTCTCCGCGCGAGATTCGTGTCAACAAGCGCTGGACGCTGCACGCGATCGTCGTCTGGAGCGAATCAACCCCGCTTACGTCGTGAAGAACAAACCGGTCGTTCCGATAAGACGCGCCCGGAAGAAGGCCGCCAAGCCGGCGCCCGTGGTTACAACGCCTGACACTAGCTCGTCCGATTGACGCATTGAGCGACCGCACTTTCGGGCTCAATGCGTAACTGGAAAAAGCGTCTGAACGGCAGCCGACCGGCCCGACCCGGCGCTTCCAATAACCCGGAGTTGTTTTGAAGCGTTCACTTTTTGTTGTTGCCCTCGCGGGCATGGCGCTTGTCTCACTCCCCGTCGGGGCGCGCGCTCAAGTAGCGACAGCTGTCAAGCCGGTGCAGTTCGGAATTGCCGGTGGTGCCTCGCTCCCGACCAGCGACCTGTCCAACGGAGCAAGCACGGGATTCAACGTCACCGGCACCATTGGATGGAATCCTGAGATGATTCCGCTTGGAATCCGCGTCGATGGCGCGTACAACCGCTTCAGCCTCAAGAATGGCGTAAGCGGTGACATTCATTTTACCAGCGTGACCGGTAATCTCGTCTACAAATTTCCATCGGCGACCATCGCGCCGTACGCGATCGGTGGTGCCGGTTGGTACAACGCGGCCGGAACGGTAACTGGGTTCGGCAGTGGATCGGACAACCACTTCGGCTGGAACGTCGGTGGCGGCATCACCATGCCTCTGAGCGGCTTCGATACTTTCATCGAGGCTCGCTACAACCAGGTGCAGGGCAACCCTGGATCACTGAAGTTCGTTCCGGTCACGTTTGGAGTAATGTTCTAACCGCGCGACAAGCTCGACCCAAACGGGAGAGGGAATAACCCTCTCCCGTTTTTTTGTCTCTGGCCCCTGCAACGAATCCGGCTTTTCAGCGATACTGCATCTATCCGGACGTACACCCTGAATTGTCCAAGTGACTCGTAATTCGAATGCGCATTCTGGTAGTTGACGACGACCGCGCAATACTGAAGCTGATCGCGCGCGTGCTGCACGACGAGGCCTACGCCGTCGACACCGCGTCGACGGGTGAAGAGGCTCGCATGCTTGCCCTTGTAAACGAGTATGATGGAATCATCCTCGACCTCCAGCTCGGAGACCGGCATGGCTTCGAGATTCTCCAGGAGCTGAGGCGCAACGGACGCCGCACGCCGGTGCTTCTCTACTCGGGTCAGGCGGATACCGACTCTATCGTTCGCGGGCTGGATGCGGGTGCCGACGATTACGTCGTGAAGCCCGTGTCGAATGAGGAGCTCCGTGCTCGGGTACGCACCCTCGTCCGTCGCGGCGCAGGTAGCTCACGCGTCGGAGAACAGATCAGCGTTGGGAATCTCACATTGAACCGCCTCAGCCGTCGTGTTACCGCTGACGCCGTCGAAGTGAGTCTCACTTCCATGGAGCTCAAGCTGCTCGAGCACATGATGCTGCGAGCCGGCGAGACGGTCACGCGTAGCGAGCTTCACGACAAGGTCTGGGACATGCACTTCGATCCGAGCTCGAACGTGATTGATGCTCATATTGCGCGGCTTCGAAAAAAGATGCAGAAAGCCGGGGCGTCTGCCACCATCGCCACGCGTCGCGGGTTGGGCTTCGTGCTCGAACCTGGCTCGCCAACCCCTTCAGGGAGAGAGACTTAGCAGATCAGGAGATTATGACTGAAGCGTCATAATCCCTTCACAAAGCCGTCAGAGAGCGAGGGACATATTGTGGCTCATCAAATGCGCTAGCACTCGGCCTCTGGAGACTCTGCAATGGCTCACCTTCGATCGACCCTCGCTGCACTTGCACTAGGAGCCGCAATCATTGCGACTCCGGCGCGCGCGCAGATTGGGTCGTCGGTCAGCCTGACGCACACTGTCACGGTCACCGTCCCGCCGCGCGTGAAAGTTCAGCTGGCTCAGCCGACGCGCCTCGTTCAGAGCGCGACGCAAATCTCTTCGCCCCGCACTCCGACTGACGGGATCGCGCTCACCATCAGCGCGACGCAGCCATGGACGCTCTCGATAGGCTCTGTCGTCGGAGCGTCGCGGAGCCGGTGGTCACTCGCTAGCAATTCGGGATTTGCCGCAGTTACCAGTGGCAGTGCAACGGTCGCTACGGGCGTACTTTCAGCGACGCCGACCTCCGCGATCGTATTCTTCCGCAACGTTGCGAGCGCCGACAGCGACTCCGCGAACGAATCCGATTCGGTTGTCCTTACGATGGCCGCGCAGTAGTCCCACGGCAGCGTTTCTGACGACCCACCTGGCGAGCTATCACAAATTTCGTGAGGGTCAGTAAAGAACACTTTACTCAGTGTCCTCACAATCGTTACTGGCGGTTGATTGGCTCGTCGTCTTGTCGGCGAGAGCCGCCAGCGCTTCTCTGCCGCAGCCTTTTTTTCTGGACGCGGTACGGCGCCCCAAGCTCTTCGCATAACTAGAACAGCGCCCTGCGGGACCGATATCACGGCTCGAATGCGGGTGCTCTCTCGAACAAGGAGAAGCTTTGAAGCGTTCACTGTTCCTCGCGATCGCCACGATCGCACTCGTAGCCGTCCCGCGCGTTTCACAAGCGCAGCTCGGGCTACTGAAGCCGTTCAGCATTGGAATTGCTGGCGGCGCTACGCAGCCCATGAGCACGACGTCGGATGTGACCAAGCTTGGTTACAACGGCACGGTTGCGGCAGCAATCAACCTTCCCTTCATCCCGGTTGGTCTGCGCGTCGATGGCGCGATCAACGCATTCGGTGAGAAGGCAGGTATTGGAGCCAAGACCAGTACGATCAGCGCGACTGGTAACGTCGTTTGGCGTCTGCCGAGCGTCGGTCTCTCGCCGTACCTGATTGGCGGAGCTGGCCTCTACATGGTGTCGGTCACCCCGACCGGTGCTAATGCAGTCACCGAGAACCACCTCGGCTACAACGCCGGTGCTGGTATCAACCTTCCCCTGTCGGTCTTCAAGGCCTTCGTGGAAGCGAGATACAACCGCGTCTCACTGAGCGGTGGTTCGATGCAGTTCGTCCCAGTGACGCTCGGCATCATGTTCTAAAGCTGGTCGGCTCGCAATCTGAGCCGCGAAGTGAACGGGGGAGGGCCAATGGCCCTCCCCCTTTTTTTTCCTTCGTGCCAAGCTGCGCGATCCATAGAACTGGTGGCGCAGAATCGCGCTCAGATACTCTCCGTAATCGGCGATCAATAGAACTGCCGCAGCTGTACCTGTGAGCTATTTAGATACACGCCGTAGAACCGGACGAAATCTCCGCTGCGCAGATTGTTGAACCTGTTCGTATCGTTGGTGCTCATGTTGTACGGCAACGTCACGGTGAGCGTGCCGTAATTGTTCATGTCGATCGTGAACAGTCCGTTCCGCCTGTCGACCTGACGCACGGTTCCTTGCAGAAGCTGCACGTCATTAGAAGCGGTACTTACGTTTCCGCTCGCGCTTATCGACTGATCGACCTGCACGTAGTCCGTGTAGTAGTTACTGCCATTCGCCTGGACGCGCGCGGTCACACGGTCACCGGTCTCGAGCGCCGTCGGAGAATAATTCTGGTTCTGGTAAACCACCTGGGTCTGGTTGTCGTAGTAAACCGGAACTGTCTGGCCGTTGGACTGCTGAATCGTGATTTGCTGCGACCGAGTGTCAACGGTTCGCACCGTACCGGTAACCTGTCCGGATTGTGCTGACTGCCCGCCGCCGAGGACGCTTCCAAGAACGTTCCCGAGCTGGTTGCCCGCGCAGGCACCCAGCGAAGCCAGCATGAGCGCGGCCGCCGCGCCGCGTCGTATTTGTTGGATTGTCGGCATATGCCCTCCTTGAGCCACTCACAAAGAGCAATCGCGGTGCCCGCCCGGCGCGTCTATCTTTTCAACCGATGACACGACCCTCACGGGTTCTGACCGCTATTTCCGCGCTGCTACTGAGCTGCCGCCAATCCAATCCCGCCACAGGATCAAGCTCGTCTGTTGCGGCGCAGGCGGGCAACGTTAGCAGCACACAGATCGCTTCCACAACCGCCAGCGGAACGGCTAGCTCGCCATGTCCCCGCACTGGGTTGTGGGCGCTTTGCAGTGTGGAGAAGCGACTTGAAAAATCGGGGTTCGTGCCGCGCAGGGTGAGCGTCACCAGCGCGCGCCGGCCCGGGTTCAGCGTCGCACCCACTGTCTATGTCCTCGGCGACGCGCGGCTCGAAGTGTTCATTTATCCCAGCGAGTCCGGCCTGTCGCGAGACTTGGTGAACATAGACACCCTCTCGGCGGCTCCCCGCGGCACGCCAGGCGCATGGGAGATGACGCCAACATTCGTTCGCTCGGCAAACCTGGCCGCGGTGTTCCTGACCAACGATCCAACCGAGGCTGAGCGATTGACCCTGGCGCTGACAGCGGGTCCGCCACAACCGTGAGTCACGGCGAGCATGACAGCTTGGTGTGACGAATCGCGGGAACCTCGAAGTCTAAATCTCTGGACACCAATTCCGGCGGTCGTGAACTCGGAACGGGAGCGAACTTGTCCAGCAGCCGACCAGACCACGCACTTCGAGAAGTCGTTCCGGAGTCCGAACGCGAGCCGTTATACGCGGACGCCTTCGAAAATGCGCCACACCCAATGGCGCTCATTGCTCCCGACGGCAGCATTCTCGAAGCCAACCGCGCGCTCTGCAGGATGCTTGGGTTCGCCAGGGACGACCTCCTCGATCTCAACCTCAGCTACATCACCCACCCGGATGATCTCGACACTGAGACGGAGCAACGACGTCGTCTCGCGTCGGCTGACATCGGACGCTACGAGCTCGTGCAGCGGTGCCTTCGCAAGGATCGCACGCCAATCTGGGTTCATCTCTCCGTCTCGGCAACGCGGCGAAATCCATCGGATGCGTCGTATTTTGTCGCGCAACTCGAAGGCGTTCCGCCGCACAACCGGCCCACGGCAACGGAGCATGATGACCGATGGCTGGCTCGCGTTGGCGATGCCACGCTCTCGGCGATGCATGAGATCGGAAACTGCCTGACACCGTTGATGCTGAACACCGAGATGATCGTTGAGCAATCGCCGCGGGGTGAGATCTGCGAATCAGCAGAGCAGATATTCAAGGCGGCGAGACGGATCGCCTTCGCGCTCCGGCGCCTCCGCGGAATTCAGGATACCCAACAGGTGGCCTATCTCGGCCAGAACCGAATGCTCGACCTCCGTATGGTCGCACCTCCCGCCAAGCACAAATCGGATCCACAGGAAGAGGCAGGCGCGGCCTAAAACGGTTCTGGACAGAAATGCGCCCGTCCAGCAAGATTGAGGTCCCCACAACTGGAGCCATCTCAATGCATGCCCGCCTTTACTCCGCGGCTCTGACCGCGTTGGTTCTGTTACCACGAGTGGCCACTTCGCAGGCCAATCCAGTCGCCGACGCCTTCCGCGACGAAGCACGCAGCTCCGCGAAAAATCTGATTGCCGCAGCCGA
>DASWDV010000109.1:0-1871 GCA_036395075.1 Gemmatimonadaceae bacterium
AATACGAGTGGTTCACCAACGTCGAAGTAGCGCTCGGCAGAATCGGCGCGAAAAACATCGCCGACGTTTTGGCGGCGGCGCTCGCGGGGGGCGAAGGGAAGTCGGCAGCGGCGATACGCGCCAACTACACGACAGCCTTTCCTCGCACCGCCGCCGCAATGGGGCGACTGTTCACAATCGAAACGCTGGACGCGACCCCCGACAACGACGGCGCAACAACCTTCGACGTCGCGATCAAGCTCACTCCCGACATCCTCAAGGCGACAATGCCTCACTACGCCGCCTACATCGACAAGTACATCAGCAAGGGCAAGTACCGCATTACCCTCACCGACAAGACGGGTGCGCGCTGGTTCGACGCGTGGGCTGCCAACTATTACATGCACTTCAAGGTCCGGAGCAAAGGCGGACACTTCGCGCCGCTCGAGGGAGCACCGCGGCCGATGCCGGATGCGCTCACCATCCATCTCGACTTGTCGATGAAGATCCTCGTCTTCACCGTCGGTTGGACAGAGATGGTCGGCGATTTCGAAATCATCAACACGCCGCACGAGCGCGGCTGGTCGATGCGCTTCGCAAAGGAGCCCGAGTGGCACCTGCCACCCACGGTTGGAACGTTGCTCAAATCACCTTTGCGTCGACCCTTCCAGGGGCAAGGCATACCGGTGCGGATCTCGATCAGAGACAATCCCGGCGCGCAAACGATTCTCAATCGCCGCGGAACCCTCGTCGTCCAGGAGAGCGCGTTGCTTCGGTTCCTGAATCGATTGAGCGGAACGGCGGTCGGAGATTTTCTTGGCCCGTCGGAGCGCGAGGCCAATCGCTTCAATGCTGACGCGTTTCGAGCGTTGCGCATTGATGTTGCTGAACTTCTTCGATGAGCCGGCGTAGGGACCGCGGCGCGAATTCGCACCTCACGTAAACCTTCTGGGCCCAGCCGGCATCATTGGCTCACACACCAGAGGGCGGAATGATTCTGACCAGCACCTCATTGCTCTTCTCTCTCCTGTTAAAGCCGGGACCAGTCGTCTCGTACACGGTGACACTCGATCCTGCTGACACGACGAGCATCCGCGTGGCAATGGTGATCCAGGCCGCAACGACGGCGGAGACCAGGATCGCGATGGCGGTTCATCCCGAATACAACGACAGGTTCTGGCGCTTTGTCCGCGACCTGCGCGCCGACGTCGACGGCGAGCCAGTAGCCATCGCTGCTGAGGGTAATCATTCGTGGCGCGTTCCGACGCCGATCGGGAAACATAGAACGACTGTTACCTACCGCATCCAGCTCCCGCCGGAGAGCTCGAACAACCGAGCAGTGTGGCACACGACGGTCAGGCGGAACGGCGCGTCCATAAATTCCACCGACACCTTTCTCTATCTTCCGGACTATCCGCGCTCGCTCGTTGCCGTGGCGTTTCGGGTTCCGGAGAACTGGGAGGTGCGTTCTGGGCTGAGCTGCACGTTCCAACGCATCGCGCCGGGCACTCGCTCCTGCGCCGGGGAAAGTGCATCCACAGTCACCGACGCGACCACGTTGCTCGACTCGCCGATTCTGCTCGGCGAGCTGCGGAGCTGGTCATTCTCGGTTCAGGGCATTCGGCACGAGGTCGTGTACTGGCCGCTACCGCAGTCGCCTGGTTTCGACAGCGCAGCGTTCGTCGCGGGAATCGAAAGCTACGCACGTCAGGCGTTCGGGCTCTTCGGTCGGGCTCCTTACAGCAAGTACACGTTTCTGATTGAGGACGGTGCGGGGGGCGCTCTCGAGCATCGTAACTCCGTCAGCATCGGCGCGCAGAGCTCGGAGCTGGCTAGCGACCTGCGCGCGGCGATGGGCGAGATTGCGCACGAGTTCTTCCATACCTGGAACC
>DASWDV010000110.1:0-10003 GCA_036395075.1 Gemmatimonadaceae bacterium
GACGACCGAGCGTAACTCTCGGAAGACGCGAATCGGAATGGTCGTCAGCGACAAGATGGCGAAGACGGTCGTGGTCTCGATCGAGCGCAGAGTGCAGCATCCGGTGTACGGCAAGATGGTCAGGCGTACCAAAAAACTCAAAGCTCACGACGAGCAGAACGAGGCCAAGACGGGCGACACCGTCCGCATCATGGAGACCCGGCCCTTGTCGAAGGACAAGCGGTGGCGCGTGGTCGAAATCATCGAACGTGCACGTTAACGGAGAAGACCAGTGATCCAGCAGGAATCGGTGGTCAAGGTAGCGGACAATTCCGGTGCGAAGACCGCGCTCGTGATCCGGGTACTCGGCGGAACGCGCCGGCGCTACGCGACGCTGGGCGATGTCGTGATCGTTGCCGTGAAGAACGCGCTGCCCAACGGCACGGTCAAGAAGTCGGACGTGGCGCGCGCGGTCGTCGTGCGCACGGCAAAGGAGACGCGCCGCAAGGACGGATCCTACATCCGCTTCGACGAGAACGCAGTCGTGATCATCAATGAACAGGGTGAGCCGCGGGCGACCCGCATCTTCGGACCCGTGGCGCGCGAGCTCCGCGAGAAGAAGTACATGAAGATCGTCTCCCTCGCTCCAGAGGTTTTGTAAAGTGAGAGTCCTGACTTACAGAAAGACCGCGAAGACGCGGCTGCACGCGCGCCACGCCGAGAACGCCGCGCGGCAGAAGATGCACGTGTCGAAGGGCGACACCGTGCGGGTGATGCGCGGCGAGGACAAGGGCAAGGAAGGAAAAGTACTGCGCGTTTACCTCAAGACCGGCCGCGTGCTGATCGAGGGCGTGAACCTAGTGAAGATGCACCGCAAGGCGCGGACGGCCGAGGAACAGTCGGGGATCCGTGAGGCGCCGGCGCCGGTGCATTCATCGAACGTGATGCTGCTGGATCCAAAGTCGGGACGACCGACCCGGACGAAAGCCCGCATCGACGAGGATGGAACCAAGGAGCGCGTCAGCGTGAAAAACGGGGAACCGATTCCCCGGGTGCGCTGAGCGAGGACATAGATAATGGCAACGAAAGAGAAGAAGCAGGGGAAGAAGCGCGAGGTTCAGCAGCAGGTCCAGGGCGCGCACGCCGGAAAGGATCTGCCCGTTCCACCGCCGCGCCTTCGCGTCTACTACGAGAAGACGGTCCGTGACCGGCTGATGTCGCAGTTCGGCTTCACGAACGTTCACCAGATTCCGACGCTCGAGAAGATCGTGGTCAACTGCGGAGTCGGGGAAGCGATCAAGAATCCCAAGGTTCTCGATACGGTCGTCTTCGAGCTCAGCATCATTACTGGCCAGCGGCCGGTCAAGAAGAAGGCGAAGAAGTCGATCGCCAACTTCGGACTGAGGCAGGGGCAGGAGATCGGTGCTGCCGTGACTTTGCGCGGGGCACGGATGTGGGAGTTTCTCGACCGGTTCGTGACGGTTGCGATTCCCCGCATTCGCGATTTCCGCGGCGTCAACACTCGCTCGTTCGACGGGCGCGGGAATTACACGCTCGGCGTGAAGGAGCAGATGATCTTTCCGGAGATCAACTACGACATGGTCGAGCAGATCCACGGAATGGACATCACTTTCGTCACGACCACGAACAAGGACGACCAGGCGTTCGCGCTCCTGCGCGAGCTCGGGATGCCGTTCCGTGGCGACGACAAGCCGATCATCACGCAGGAGCAGTAACCAGGTGTCAACCAACAGCAAAGAGAGATTGTAATGGCGCGTAAGGCCATGGTGGAGAAGAGCAAGAGGAAGCCGAAATTTCCGGTGCGGCAGCACAACCGTTGTGGTCGGTGCGGGAGATCGCGCGCGTTCCTGAGGAAGTTCGGCCTCTGCAGAATCTGTTTCAGAGAGATGGCGCTGTCGGGCTACATCCCGGGCGTCCGCAAGGCGAGCTGGTAACCATTCATTTCTACGCGTCCCAGGGATGGGATACGGTAGAACGAGGAAAACGACTTAATGAGTATGACCGATCCGATAGCCGATATGCTCACGCGCATTCGCAACGCCTGCGGGGCGAAGCACCGCCGCGTGGACATGCCGGTCTCGAAGCTGAAAGTGGAGATCGCGAAGATCCTGAAGGAGAACAACTTCATTCAGGACTACAAAACCCTCGATACCGAGGAGGGCAAAAAGCTGCTGCGGGTGGTGCTCAAGTACGCGCAGGGCGGCCAGCCTGTCATTCGCGAGCTACGCCGCATTTCCACGCCGGGACTGCGCAAGTATGTCGCCGTCGCGGAGATTCCACGCGTTCGCAACGGCCTCGGCATGGCGATCCTCAGCACATCGAAAGGCGTGATGTCTGATCGGCAGGCGCGTCAGGCTCGCACCGGTGGCGAGCTCCTCGCCCTGGTGTGGTAAAGGAGAGATAGAGATGTCACGAATTGGAAAGCATCCGGTCGCCATTCCAAAGGGCGTCACCGCGAAGGTTGAAGGGAACCGGGTTCACGTCAAAGGCCCGAAGGGCGAGCTCGATCGTGAGCTGCATCCCGAGATGAAGGTCTCGTTCAAGGACGACCAGATCACTGTGGAGCGCCCGTCCGACGAGGCGAATCACAAGGCGCTTCACGGACTTTCACGCACGCTCGTCGCCAACATGGTCGAAGGCGTGACGAAGGGCTTCCGCAAGGAGCTCGAGCTTGTCGGTGTTGGCTACAAGGCGGAACAGCGCCCCTACGGATTGCAGCTCGCGTTAGGATTCTCGCACCCGGTGAAGTACGAAGCGCCCAAGGGAATCAAGCTGAGCGCGCCGCAGCCGACCTCCATCGTCATCGAAGGCGCGAACAAGGAAATCGTTGGTCAGGTCGCCGCGGAGCTCCGCAGCATCAGGCCGCCCGAGCCCTACAAGGGTAAGGGAATCAAGTACGTTGGAGAACAGATCCGCCGCAAAGCTGGTAAGGCGGGAGGTAAGTAATGCCGAAGATGGCCAGACCAAAGTCGCGCGACCAGCTGCGTACGCGCCGCCATTTCCGCCTTCGCAAGAAAGTGATTGGCAGCGCGGAGCGCCCGCGACTCGTGGTGTATCGCTCGATCAAGCACATCTACGCGCAGCTCGTTGATGACGACGCGCAGCGTACGATCATGACGGTGACCGATTCCGGTCTAGAGGGGAAGCCGACCGAGAGATCGGTCGAGGTAGGGAAGCGGCTCGCGGCGAAGGCAAAAGATGCCGGCGTCAAGCGTGTCGTCTTTGACAGAGCTGGATACAAATATCACGGTCGCGTGAAAGGCGTGGCCGACGGAGCCCGCGAGGGCGGGTTGGAGTTTTAATAAATGGCAGAAAACGAGCAAGCTTCGCCGGCATCATCATCCGAGCAACCGGCACAGGAGCGACCGCGGGGCGGCGGTAGTGCGCGCAGCGGCGGTGGCGGAGGGGGAAGGGGTGGCCGCGGCGGCGGTGGTCGAGGCGGACCAGGCGCCGGTCGTGGTCGAGGAGCTCCGGGTGGACAAGGCGGTGGCGCCCGCGGCGAAGGCCAGGGTGGTCAGCGTGGCGGGGGACGCCGTGAGGGAAAGGGGCGCGACCGTGAAGGCGGACGCGGGGATGGTGGGAGCGATCTCGTCGAGAACGTGATCGCAATCAACCGCGTCGCCAAAGTCGTGAAAGGCGGGCGTCGCTTTTCCTTCAACGCGCTGGTCGCGGTTGGCGATGGCCAAGGCCGCGTCGGCTTTGCGACCGGAAAGGCGAACGAAGTCTCGGAAGCCGTCCGGAAAGCCGTTGACGGCGCGCGTCGCAACATGGTGAGCATCCCGATGACGGGCGGAACGATTCCGCACGAGGTCGTCGGATGTCACGGAGCTGGAAAGGTTCTGATGAAGCCCGCCGCTCCTGGTGCCGGTGTAATCGCTGGTGGTGCGGTGCGCGCGATCATGGAGTGCGCTGGAATCGCCGACATTCTCACCAAGAGTCTGGGCTCGACCAATCCACACAACATGGTACTCGCTGCGTTGGATGGCCTACAACAGTTGACAACGGTAGAGCAGATCGCGCGTGAGCGCGGCATCGAAGTGTCGAGCCTCGCTTACCGCTCGCGCGCGAAATCGAGGGAGGCTGTTGCTCATGCCTAGAACTCACGTGTGGTGGAGAACGCGGGGACCGAAAACGACTCCCAAGGAAACCATCACGAAGGGAAAAGTCAGGATCAAGCAGGTGAGAAGCGGCATTGGCCATTCGTGGCGGATGCGGCTGACCCTCGAGGCTCTTGGGCTTCGCAATCACCAATCTGAAGTCATCAGGCAGGATTCACCCGCCTTGCGCGGCCAGATCAAGCACGTGCGTCATCTCGTCGAAGTGACGCCGGTAGAGGAATAACCAGTGGCAAACAAAGCTTCGCATAAGGCACAGTCCGCGACCACGTCTGGGCGTCGCTCAGAGGGTATCGAGCGCATTGGCCTGCACAATCTGGTTCCCGCCCCGGGATCGCATCGCAATCGGAAGAGGCTCGGACGTGGTCCGGGCTCTGGCACCGGTAAGACTTCGGGCAAGGGACACAAAGGCATCAAGGCCCGTTCGGGACACCACGGACCTGGTGGCGGCAAGCCGCACTTCGAAGGCGGTCAGATGCCGCTCACGCGCCGCGTCCCAAAGCGTGGTTTCACGAATATCTTTCGGGTAGTGAACCAGATCGTCGGTTTCGAGGATCTGGCGAGACTGCCCAAGGGCGCTGAAGTGACGGAAGACACTCTGGCGGAAGCCGGACTGATTCGTAAAGGAAAGGGGCCCGCCAAGCTGCTCGCGAACGGTGAAGCGGCAAAGGGCGTCACGGTGCGCGGCATCAAGATGAGCGCCGGCGCCAGGCAGAAAATCGAAGCGGCCGGAGGCCGGGTAGAGATCTAATGGCGCAATCAGCCCCAGCGGCAGCAGTCAGCAACATCTACAACACCCCGGAGCTGCGGGACAAGATCGTCTTCACGTTCATCTGTCTCGTCATCTACCGGGTCGGCGCGCACATCACGGCGCCGGGCATCGATGTCGTCGCCCTCACCGATTTCTTCGCGAACAAGGGTAAGGGCGGGCTGCTTGGTCTTTACGATCTGTTCGTGGGCGGCGGGTTGTCGCACGCGACTGTTTTCGCGCTGGGAATCATGCCCTACATCTCGGCGAGCATCTTCATGCAGATCGCCGGCGTCGTGATCCCGACCGTCGAGAAGATGCAGAAGGATGAAGAGGGCAGAAAGCGCGTCACCCAGTGGACGCGTTACGTCACCGTCGTGCTCGCGCTGGTGCAGGGCTGGGGATTCGCGCTCTTTACGGCGTCGCTCGAGAACGCAGTCATTAACCCCGGCTTTGGATTCAAGCTGCAGATGGTTACGGTGCTGACGACCGGCGCGATCTTCGTGATGTGGCTCGGTGAGCAAATCACTGAACGCGGGTTGGGCAACGGCGCGTCGCTAATAATCTTCTTCTCGATCGTCGAACGATTCTGGCCCGGAATCTTCGGGACCTTCAGCTTCATCAAGACCCAGGCAGTGGGACCGTTTTCGCTCGTGGTGCTGGGCATCGTGATGGTAGCGGTCGTCGCGGGCACGATTGCGATTACGATGGCGGCGCGCCGGGTGATGATTCAGATCCCGCAGCGTACCATGGCCCGCGGCCGGCAAAGGGAGGCGGCGAAGAATTTCATTCCGCTCCGAGTAAATGCCGCCGGTGTGATGCCGATCATCTTCGCATCGTCGGTGATCGTGGTTCCAGGAGCGATCGCCCAGTTCAGCGGCAGTGTTGTCGCCAGCCAATGGGCGGAGAAAGTTGCCCCCGGCACCTGGCTCTACTACCTGCTGCAGGCGATCCTGATCGTCTTCTTCACCTACTTCTACACGTCGATCATCTTCAATCCCGTCGACATTTCCGAAAATCTCAAAAAGCAGGGCGGCTTTATTCCGGGTGTTAAGCCCGGCGCGCGAACCGCTGAGTACATCGATCACGTCGTGTCGCGGATTACGTTCCCGGGGGCGCTGTTCCTGACCTTTATCGCGCTGTTGCCGGTTTTCATCGCCGATGCGATCAACGTGCCGTTCAGGTTTGGCGGAACATCGCTGCTGATCGTCGTCGGTGTGGCGCTCGACACGATCACGCAGGTGAATCAGCATTTGCTTCTTAGGAAGTACGACGGCTTCATGAAGAAGGGTCGAGTGCGATTCCGTGGCCGTTCTGCCGGCGGCAGCTACTAGGCTTCGATAGTCGTCGGGGGAACCAAAAGCTCTTCCGACTCCTCTTCGGGTAACCGCTGATGATCATCGTGCTGCTCGGCCCGCCCGGGGCCGGCAAAGGAACGCAGGCCGACAAACTGGCCAGCCGGCTCGGGATTCCCAAAATCGCTACGGGTGACGTCCTGCGCTCGGCGGTGCGCGACGGTACGAGGCGCGGTCTCGAGGCTAAATCCTACATGGATCGCGGCGACCTCGTGCCGGATTCGGTTATCCTCGGTATCCTTCAGGACGTGATGACTTCGCCGGCAACGAAGAAGGGCGCGATTCTCGACGGCGCCGTGCGCACGGTACCCCAAGCCGAAGGTCTTGGCGTCATGCTCGCCGAAATCGGAAAAAAGATAGACAAAGTCCTGCTATTCGATGTCGACGATGACGAGCTGGTGAAGCGGCTGAGCACGCGCACGGTCTGCGAAGGATGTCAGACCCCTTACATGGGGCGCGAGCCGGGAAGCGACTGCGAGAAGTGCGGGGGAAAGCTGGTTCGCCGCAAGGATGACGAGCCCGAAGCAGTTCGCAACCGCCTCGCGGTTTATCGCCGACAGACCGAGCCGGTGATCGACTGGTACCGCGACCACGACATGAAGGTCCTCGAGATCGATGCCGACGCGCCGGTGGATAAAGTGACCGCGCGCGCGCTCAAGGCGCTCGGAACCATGGGAAGGGGGACGGTGGAAAGGGGGAGCGGGAAGTGATCCAGATCAAGTCAGCGCGCGAGATCGAAATTATGGCGCGGGGAGGCGAGATTCTCGCGGGGACAGTACGATTGCTCGAACAGAGCGTGCGTCCTGGAATGACGACCATCGATCTCGACAAGATCGCTGACGATTTTATTCGGTCCCATCCGGGTGCGACGCCGGCCTTCAAGGGACTCTATGATTTCCCGGCCAGCATCTGCACGTCGATCAATCAGGAGATCGTCCACGGTATTCCCTCGAAGAAGCGGACGATTCAGGAGGGCGACATAGTCTCCATCGATATCGGCGTGAGGTTGGACGGGTACTACACCGATTCAGCGACGACGGTGGCGGTTGGAAAGGTCGATCCGGAATCGAAGAAGCTGCTGGACGTCACGAAGCAGGCGCTCGCGGCGGGAATCGGCGCGGCGACGGCGGAGAATCACATCGGCGACATCGGTGCGGCGGTTCAGGGCGTCGTCGAGGCAGCGGGATTCAGCGTCGTGCGCGATCTCGTCGGCCATGGGATCGGCGTTGGATTCCACGAAGACCCGCAGGTACCGAATTACGGCAAACCGAAGCGCGGCGTACGTCTCCAGCCCGGTCTGACTATAGCGATCGAGCCGATGGTGAACGTCGGCCAGGCGGCAACGCGCACAATGCCCGACCGCTGGACAGTGGTGAGCGTGGATGGAACCCGGTCCGCGCACTTCGAGCACACAATTGCCGTCACCGAGAACGGTCCGCGCGTACTCACCGCGCTAGAACACTAGCGGCCTGACTTTCAGATAACGGTTGGACTGGCTACCCCAAGCCAGAATCAACGTGTCTGCGACAATGGCGAAATGGACTCCGCGGTCTCCTCCGCCGGGGCCGGGAAGGTGGAGCATCGCCGAGTCACGCGCAGTCGCGTATGTCCCTTTGAGAGTCCGGATGGGGACTCGAAGATGGAGCTGGCCGTCGGGGGTGTACTGCTCGAAGGCAGCGACGCCGGTGTAGTGCGGATACGTCCATAGTCCGACGAGTGGGTCGCTTAATAGCGCTGTGCCGACGCGAGTTTCGCGCTGCTCCCGATTGTCGGGAGTGGTCGTGACGAGTGTGTCATGACTGATTTTGATCCGGCTTGCGGTCGCATGTCCGGACGGATCGACAATGAAGAGCGTGTCTCCCGCGCGCCTGTACTTCGCGTCGAGCATCGCGCCGACCGTGAAGGTGAGAGAATTGTCGGCTCCAAACGTAAGCGTTGAGCCAATCCCGCCCGCCGACCTCGTAATTGCCTCCCATGTGCCGACGAGTGACTCCTGAGTCTGCACTGACGTGCCTTGCGCGGACACGATGCCAGCGAGTACCAACATCGACAGACCCGTGATGACACTCGCGCGTACAAAAGACTTTCTCATGGCGAAAGCATCGGCTGAGCCCAGGTATCAAGTCGAGAGTGCGCGCTCGACGATCGAGGTGGTGCGGTCTGCAAGCTCGCTCGCCGTTTTCACGAGCTGTTCCGCTTCACGCGCGAGCGACTGACCTTTCGACTTGTCATCGAGCGCCTGAACGTTGACCCGCACGTTGTACGCCGCGCCTTTTGCGGCGGCGTGGGCGAGCAGAGCCGCGACACCGGCGTCTGTCACTGCATTCGTGTTGCCTTTCTCGGCCACAAGCGCGGCGATTTTCGCGACCGCGACAGCCGCGCGCGCCGTCTCGAGCGGCACCTCGGCCGCCTTCAGCAGCGCAGTGGTCAGACTTTCGGAGCGCCGTTTCGCTGCGTCAGCCGGCTCTTTGGGCAGCTTGTGCGCTTCGGAAACCGACGCGTACGCTTCGGCGTCGCGCTTGACAAGGCTCGAGAGCTGATTGCCGAGCGCAACCGCCTGTAAGGCCGCCTCCTTCATTTCCGCGTCGACGGCCGCGTATTTCTTTTTCCCGATAGTGAGTCCGGCGACCATCTGAGCGAGCGCGGCGGCAAGGGCACCAGCGTGCGCAGCGACGCTGCCACCGCCGGGAACGGGGTTCGACGAAGCAACGCTCGCGACGAATCCGCTGAGGCTTTCTCCTCCGCTCATCACTTCGCGCACCTGACGCTCCAGCACCTGCGCCGGCGTGAACTGTTTGAGCTGCAGATAACTGACAGCGGCGTCGAACAGCACCCGCTCGGGGACGAGTCCGACGATCTCGCTCCACGTCACCGGCACTCCTTCGGCTTCGGCGCGCAGCTTGACGAAATCGAAGGCGTGGTGAAGCGGGGTTTTCTCGGTGTCGACAAGGTTCATCGAGACCTGCGCCTGGCCGTCGACCTCGAGGCCGAGGCCTTTCACGTACTTGAAGCCGCCCGATGATCCGCGCACGCCCTTGGCGATGTTCTTGGCGATCTGAAGATTGGATGCGGGACCAAGGTAGACATTGTACGCGACGAGAAATGGCCGCGCGCCGATCGCTATCGCCCCGCAGGTCGGATGGATTTTCTCCGGTCCGAAGTCGGGCTTGCGCGCGGGATTTTTTCCGAGCTCGTCGCGGAGCCCCTCGAATTCACCGCGCCGAACATCGGCCAGATTTTCGCGCGCCGGTGTCGTTGCTGCGCGCTCATAGAGGTAGACGGGAATCAGGAGCTCACGGCCGACCCGCTCCCCAAGGGAGCGCGCGAGGGCGATGCAGTCCTCCATCGTCGAGCCATCGAGTGGCACAAAGGGAACGACGTCGGTCGCGCCGATGCGGGGATGCTCGCCAGTGTGGCTGCAGAGATCGATCAGTTCCGCCGCCGCCTTGATCCCGGCGTAGGCGGCGTCGACCGCGGTCTCGACGGACGCGACGAAGGTGATAACCGACCTGTTGTGAGATGCGTCGGAAGACACGTCGAGGATGGACGCGCCCTCGACGGCAGCAATCGCGTTACGGATCGCGTCGATCACCTCGCTACGACGTCCTTCGGAGAAGTTCGGAACGCATTCGACCAGCTTTCCCCCCAAGGACTTGGAAAAGCTCGGATTTGTCGCCGTCAGCTTCATTCAGGTTTCCCTTTGGTAATGTTCGCCCGCTTGACGGTCTGGAGCAGCCACGAGTGCATCGCTGGATTCCCGGCGACGAACGCTCCAGCGGTAAGCG
>DASWDV010000111.1:0-4550 GCA_036395075.1 Gemmatimonadaceae bacterium
TCGGCGCTCAAGCTGAACGCCGGGCGCGAGCGGAGGTATCTCGACAGCAGCATCCGCGCCCGGATGAACGATCGCGCCTTCTTGATTGCTGCTCTCCCACACGATTCGATCTCGCCCGCGCTACTCGATACACTTGCCGCATCGAACGATCTCGGCATCGCGCTCGAAGCAGTACGCAATCCGGGCACAGATTCAGTAACCCTCGCGAAAGTTTATAGAACCCACTCGGTGCCGTTCTATTTTTTTCAGGCGTTGGCAGCGCACCGCCATACGCCGCCGGAGATCTTGCGTCAGCTATATCAACACCCGGAGCCGATGGGCGGGCTCGCCATCTGGTTCGCCTCGAACTCATCGACGCCGAGAGATGTGCTCGACGAGATCTCGAAATCGACCGACAGAAACGTCATCGCCCAGCTCCTCGAGAACCCCGCCCTCGATTGCCAGATGCTAATGCGCCTCGGCGTGCGGCTGACCAGGCAATCGCAGAGCGATTCGCCGGACGCGAACGTCATGCGGGTGACGGAGCTAGTGCCACAGAAATGCGGACAGAAGGCAGCGCAGTGAAGGATCACCGGGCCTGTGAAAGTCCGACAAGCGCCTGATCGCGAAGCCACTTAATCTTCGACATGGTTCTTGACCTCTTCAAATCGCGCCGCCGCGCGCGCCTGCGCGATCAGCCCGGGCCTGTTGCGTGGCGCGAAATCCTCGAGCGCAATCTCCCGATCTTCACCCGCCTCACATCGGCCGATCAGACGGAGCTCCTTGGTCACACCCAGGTATTTCTGGCCGAGAAGCGCTTCGAGGGCTGCGGCGGGTTGGAGCTGACGGACGAGATCCGCGTCACGATAGCCGGCCAGGCGTGTTTGCTATTGCTGCATCGCGAGACGGATTACTATCCCGATCTCATTTCGATTCTTGTCTATCCGTCTGGTTACACCGCACGCGAGGAACGACACATCGGCGGCGGCATCTGGGAGGAAGGCGACGAGGATCGACTCGGCCACACCGGCCGCCGACTCGGCGCGCTCGTGCTGGCGTGGGACGCGGTGCGTCACGGTGCCGCTGCGCCGACAGACGGCGAGAACCTGGTGTTGCACGAATTTGCCCACCAGCTCGATTTCGAGAACCAGAGCAGCGACGGCACCCCAGCGCTCGAGACGCGCGGCGATTATCTCGCGTGGGCGCGCGTGATGAGCGCGGAATTCAACGCGCTCCGTAACGCTTCTGCCGAGGGAGAGGAAGAGGAAACGGTGATCGACGATTACGGAGCGACGAATCCGTCCGAGTTCTTCGCCGTGATTACGGAAGCGTTTTTCGAGCGCCCGCGTGCGCTGAGGAAAAGGCATCCCGCTTTGTTCGCGCAGCTGCAGCGTTTCTACCGTCAGGATCCAACGACATATTCACTCGAGCAACCGATCGCTGCGGAAGCGAACCGATGACAGACAAAGCAATCGCGTGGCAACGCATCGACAAGCCGGGCCACGAATACTGTACGCTCGCGCGGACGGAAGGCGGCGCAAAACTGACCGGCGTCGCGATTCTGTCGAACGACGGAACGCCATGCTGTCTGCAATACAAAATCGATTGCGATTTGCAATGGCGGACGTTGGTTTGCCACGTGACGGGCTACATGGGAAAGAAAGCGGTCGCACTCGACATTCGGCGCGAGGGTGAGCAGTGGCTGATGAACGGCCTCGAGATGCCGGAGGTCGCCGGAGCGGAGGACATCGATCTCGGCTTCAGTCCCTCGACGAATCTCCTTCCCATTCGTCGGCTGGGATTGAAAGTCGGCGAGCAGGCCGCGGTGCGCACGGCGTGGGTGCGCTTCCCCGAGTTGACTCTGGAGCTGCTCGAGCAGAACTACGCGCGAGTAGCGGAAGATTCCTATCGCTACGAGAGTGGGAATGGCGGAGTACGTCGCGATCTCAAAGTCGACGAGACCGGTTTCGTGCTCGAGTATCCCGAGCTCTGGCACGCGGAGTCGCGTGCGTGATGAGAAAGCGCGATCCGAACGAAAAAAAACGCAAGCCGGAAGCGCTCGCCAACGTTGTCGGCGCTTTTCTGCGGCAAACGAAGCTCGACGAAAGAGTCGAGCAGGCGTCGGTCGTTCCGGAATGGCCGGATCTCGTCGGAAAGCAGATCGCGCGCGTGACGAAGCCGATCTCGGTGACGCCTGACGGGACGCTTTTCGTCTCCGTGACCACCAACGCGTGGATGACCGAGCTGTCGCTTATGGAGCCACAAATATTGCGAGCGCTGAACGCAAAAGCTGGCCGCACTCGAGTGAGGAAAATCCGGCTGCAACTGATGCGCTAAGTCATTGGGGTGCAAGCAGTTAATAATATCGGCTGAGCTTGCTTTCGGACCCCTTGCGGCGTTAGATTGAAGGTCCTGTAGAAGTCGCAATTTCGGTGGATTTTCGGCGGAGATTTTTGGGCTCGGGAATCACTGGTTGGCGACGTTCTCATCGGCGGGCCTCGATTGGTCCTCATCAGAATTTTTTCCCGCGTGTAATGGCTAAAACAGCAGCAGAAATCAGCACGTCGAAGTACGACGCTGGTCAAATACAGGTCTTAAAAGGTCTCGAGGCAGTACGGAAACGTCCCGGCATGTACGTCGGCTCGACGTCCTCACGAGGACTCCACCACCTCGTTTACGAAGTAGTCGACAACTCGATAGATGAAGCGCTGGCGGGTCACGCGACGAAGATCGACGCAACGATCCACGCCGACGATTCCATCACCGTAATCGACGACGGCCGCGGAATTCCTGTCGACATCCATCCAACGGAAAAGATTCCCGGCGTCGAGCTCGCGATGACAGTGCTGCACGCCGGCGGAAAGTTCGACAAGAACTCCTACAAGGTGTCGGGCGGACTCCACGGGGTCGGTGTGTCCGTCGTCAACGCGCTATCCGAGAACCTCAAGGTGTGGGTGCGGCGCGGCGGGAAGGAGTACTACATGGACTTTGAGCGCGGCAACACCGTGACGAAGCTCAAGGTGCTCAACAAAGTCGACCTCAAGGCGCGCGGGACGACGGTGTGGTTCAAGCCCGATCCCAAGATCTTCACCGAGCTCAAGTTCGATTACGACACGCTGGCGAACAGGCTGCGCGAGCTGTCGTACCTGAACAAGGGCGTGACGATCACGATCAAGGACGAGAGAGTCGGCGAAGAGAAGACTGAAATCTTCCACGCCAAGGGCGGCTTGAGGGAGATGGTGCAGTTCCTCAACGAGAAGAAGAAAGTATTGCACCAGGAGATCGTGTACATCGAGACGGAGCGTGAGGGCGTCGACATCGAGCTGGCGTTCCAGTACAACGATGGCTACAACGAGAACGTCTTCTCATTCGTGAACAACATCAACACCCACGAGGGCGGGACGCATCTCACCGGCCTCAAGGCGGCGTTGACACGCACGATCAACAACTACGCGGCGAAGAGCGGCGCGCTCAAGAAAGCAGATTTCACTTTGTCGGGCGACGACGTTCGCGAAGGTCTGACCGCCGTTCTAAGCGTGAAAGTGCGTGAGCCACAGTTCGAGGGTCAGACCAAGACCAAGCTCGGCAACTCTGAAGTCGAAGGCGCCGTGAAAGGCGTCGTCAACGAGCAGCTCGCGGCGTATCTCGAGGAGCATCCGCGCGTCGCCAACATCGTGATCGAGAAAGCCGTCTCAGCCGCTCGCGCTCGCGAAGCAGCTCGCAAGGCGCGCGACCTAACGCGGAAGAAATCGGCGCTCGATGTAGGCAATTTGCCGGGCAAGCTCGCCGATTGCTCATTGAGCGATCCCTCTTTGTGCGAGATCTACCTCGTTGAGGGTGACTCGGCCGGCGGCTCGGCCAAGCAGGGACGGAACAGGGCGTTCCAGGCGATTCTGCCCCTGCGCGGCAAGATCCTGAACGTCGAGAGAGCGAGAATCGACAAGATTCTTGGCAACGACGAGATCCGGACGATCATCACCGCGATCGGCGCGGGGATCAAGGACGACTTCAACATCGAGAACGCCAGGTACCACAAGCTGATTCTGATGACGGACGCCGACGTCGATGGCGCGCACATCAGGACGCTCTTGTTGACGTTCTTCTATAGACAGATGCCGCAGCTCATTGAAGCCGGCTACGTCTACATCGCGCAGCCACCGTTGTATCGCGTCGCGAAAGGTAAAGAGGAGTTCTACGCGTACGACGAGAAGGAGCGCGAGGAGTACGTGAAGCGTCTCAGCAACGGCGACGCGACCAACAAGCCGAACATCCAGCGCTACAAGGGACTCGGTGAGATGAATCCGTTGCAGCTATGGTCGACGACTATGGATCCGGAGACAAGGACGATTCTTCAGGTCACCGTCGAAGACGCGATTCTCGCCAACGATACGTTCGAGAGGCTGATGGGAGACGATGTGGAGCCGCGCAGGCTCTTTATTGAAGAGAATGCGAAGTTTGTGAGTAATCTGGATATTTGATCGTAGAACGGGTCTTACCCAACATGGGTCGATGAATAGCTTGCGTCACCGACCTTCTTCTTGAGACCATGACAATTCCATTATTAGAGCAGA
>DASWDV010000112.1:0-2789 GCA_036395075.1 Gemmatimonadaceae bacterium
TTCACGATGGCGGATGCGACGACGCTGACCGAAGCCGGCTACGTCGGCGAGGACGTCGAGAACATCATCCTGAAGCTGTTGCAGTCGGCCGACTACAATGTCGAGCGCGCGCAGCGCGGCATCGTCTATATCGACGAAATCGACAAGATCAGCCGCAAGTCGGACAATCCGTCGATCACCCGCGACGTGTCGGGCGAGGGCGTGCAGCAGGCGCTGTTGAAGATCATGGAAGGCACCGTCGCCTCGGTGCCTCCGCAGGGCGGCCGCAAGCATCCGCAGCAGGAGTTCCTGCAGGTCGACACCACGAACATCCTGTTCATCTGCGGCGGCGCCTTCTCGGGCCTGGAGAAGATCATCTCCGCGCGCGGACGTTCGACCTCGATCGGTTTCGCGGCGCAGGTTCTGGCGCCGGAAGACCGCCGTACCGGCGAAATCTTCCGCCACGTCGAGCCGGAAGATCTATTGAAGTACGGCCTGATCCCCGAATTCGTCGGCCGCTTGCCGGTGGTCGCGACGCTGGAAGATCTCGACGAGGCTTCGCTGAAGAAGATTCTGACCGATCCGAAGAACGCGCTGGTCAAGCAGTACCAGCGGCTGTTCGAAATGGAGAACATCGAGCTCACCTTCGCCGACGAGGCGCTTGGCGCGGTCGCCCGCAAGGCGATCGAGCGCAAGACCGGCGCGCGCGGACTGCGTTCGATTCTCGAAAGCATCCTGCTCGAGACCATGTTCGACCTTCCGGGTCTGGAAGGCGTCGAAGAAGTCGTGATCTCGCGCGAAGTGGTCGAGGGAACCGCCCGTCCGCTCTACATCTACGCGGACCGTTCCGACCGCCGCGCCGTGGAGAGCAGCGCCATGGCGCACTGACTCGACCAAACTAACCGAAGCTGCCTTACAACATCCGGCCCCGTCACGAGTTTTTTATCCCCTTGTTGCTACCTGCGCGGGGCTTCGAAGTCGACGCCGACGGACCTACAGTGACCAGATGGAATGGAAGTGAAAACATGTGTGAGGTTATTCGATTTGTCCCAAAGTCCGAGCGCGCGCGAACTAGCCTTATTCGAGAAGCCCGAGCGATATACGACAGCGTCTTTCCGCCGTCTGATCCCGTCCGCGAGCAGCGGGACAAGGCATCCGCAAGCGATATGCGCATCGGCGCAGACGTCCATCGCGGCGAGGGGGACCTATCATGATCGCGGTCATCGCTGTGCTCTGCAGTTTGTCTTCACCGGCAAATTGCCACGAGCAGACCGTCACCACCTCAGACTTCGCTGACGTCTCGATGCAGTCCTGCCTGATGGGCGCACCGCAGCTCGCCGACTGGATGAATCAGCATCCGACCGAGCGCCTTGCGGCATGGCGCTGCGTGTTCGGTAAAAAGGATGACAGCGGAGCTTAGGTAAAACATCGGCCAGCTCGCCAACTTAGAGCGCAATGTATCATGGCGTCGATTTTTGGAAGATGGTCGCTTGGGTTGGTCTTTTGCTGGCGGGTGCGCTCTATATGGTCGACCCTTGAACTGCTCTCCTCTTCCGTCCTGCCGATCTGCTTTGTGGCCGCTGACTCTGACGCGCCCGCACCTGCGGCAATTGAGATCAGCGCGAGCGTCGCGTACAGACCGACATCACCAAAGATCTTGAAGTTGTCGCGCGGTGTCAGGCAGGCAGGCCATGTCCGTGACCAATTGGCGCGCCGCAGCCGAAGGCTGCCGGTCTCCATCGACATCAGCGACGTAGCCTTCTGTTAGGGCTCGCAGCCAACATCTCATAGCGAACGTGGTCGATCCAGTGGCATACGCATTTGGCACGATTTGCTGAGATTTGGATTGCTTCACTCGCACCGATGTTCCTCGTCGGATACCAATTTGCCTCACGGAGGCGGACAGCTTCCCAAGTGCTCGGCGCGCGGCGATCCCCCCTTCGCCGTCGTTCGCCTGCGGCCGGTCCTTCCCCCCGGGGACCGGCCGCCCCTCCTCAGGACCGTTGGGCGACGGCGCTGGATCGGATGGGCATGGGGCACTTGAGTCGACGAGTGTGGGAAGGCCAGTCGTTGAGCATAAGACGGATGGAGATTTGAGCTAAGTTATGGAGACGATGAGCCCCACCAATTAAATCTGGAGCCGCGAAGCTGGCGCGGCAGAAAACGCGACATTATTCCTTTTTCACTGGCGCACTTGATAGGCCTATGCGCGTTTTCTTCATGCAGCCTGAGACAGCAGATGGAAGCGCCGCACTCCCGCCGCGGCGCGCCAAGCGTCTCTCAGCCATTCCGATAACGGTCGGCTATCGACTCCATGGCGAGAGGTGATTTTCCTTTAGACGGTCATAGAGTCAATCTTCGAGCTGTCGTCGTCCGCCCTCCTGTACGGGCCAGAGTCGGCGTTCCGTTGAACGATCGCAAGCCAGGAGGTCCGACATGCAGATCAAAGAGACACCCGACGTTTCCTTCCCCCGTGCGGTCGAGAGATTTCCGTTGGAGGATGTCGTCGTGCTCGCGGACAACGCCGGCGTCGCGCTTGGAGTACAGCGCGCATTCAGCGCGAGGGTGCGGAGCGTCCGCGATGACGGCAGCGGCCTCATCGCGTCCAGGTGCGTGGAGATTCCGCTTGTCGGGCGCGACGGCGAGATCTCCGGGGTACTGTGGCGGACCGCCCCACGGTCCGACACGCGCGGCGTGTTCTCCTCCCGCGGGCCGGAGAGGGTGAGGGCGATCGGGGACGTAGCGCAGTTCGTGGTCAACGACATCAACAACCTTCTCGCTGTGATCGGCAGCGGCCTGCGGCTGCTCGA
>DASWDV010000113.1:0-3791 GCA_036395075.1 Gemmatimonadaceae bacterium
GCGCGGTATTCGGTCGACGCTGAGTGGCTCGTTCCGCACTTCGAAAAGATGCTTTACGACAACGCTCTCCTCACCCGGCTCGGCGCGCACTTGTGGCAGGCCACCAAGGACGAGGAGATCGGGCGCGTAACCATCGAGACAGTGCAATGGCTCGATCGCGAGATGACCTCACCCGCCGGTGGGTTCTACTCTTCACTCGACGCGGACAGCGAAGGCCACGAAGGCAAGTTCTACCTCTGGACCGAAGAGGAGATCGACACCCTGCTCGGCGATGACTCGCGCGCGTTCAAAACCCATTTCGGCGTCACCAGCGGCGGAAACTTCGAGGGCAAGAACATTCTCTTCGTCCCGGCAGATCGCGTTGCTGCTGCTGCGGAAGTGGGAGTCAAAGAGGAGCTACTCGACTCGATCCTCGCGCGAGCAAGGAAGATTTTGTACGACGCGCGGTCAAAGCGGATCTGGCCAGCACGCGACGAGAAGATCCTCGCCGCCTGGAACGGTCTGATGTTGCGCGGCGTGGCAACCGCGGCGCGAGTTTTCGATCGGGAGGATTTCACAAAGCTCGCGATCCGGAACGCCGAGTTCCTCGTCCGCGAATTGGTGCGCGATGGACGGGTGATGCGCTCGCACAAGGAAGGCCTCACCCGCATCAATGGCTTCCTCGACGATCACGCCGCAGTCGCGCTGGGGTTTCTCGCCGTTTACGAGCTCACCTTCGACGAGCGCTGGGTCAATCGCGCGAGAGAGATCGCGGACGCGATGATCGAGTGGTTCTGGGACGATAGCGTGGGCGCGTTTTTCGATACGGCGCGCGACGCCGAGCAGCTAATCACGCGCCCACGCGACGTCACCGACAATGCTACTCCGTCGGGCACATCGCTCGCCGTCGAGCTCCTCCTCCATCTCGCCGAGCTGCAGCAGGACAGCGAGTATCGTCGTCGTGCCGTATTTGCTCTGGAGACACTGGCCGAGCCGATGTTTCGGTTTCCAACCGCGTTCGGGCATCTGCTCGGATGCGCCGACCTGGAGATCCGGGGTGCAATCGAAGTGGCACTAGTCGGGGATCGAATCAATACGGGCTTCAAAGCACTGGAGCGGGCCGCCGCTGCACAGTACGTTCCCTCTCTTGTGCTGGCGGGCGGATCGCCGACGAGTAACTCGATTGTGAAGCTGTTGACTGACCGCCCGTTGATGGATGACAAGCCGACCGCTTACGTCTGCCGAGGTTATACCTGCGACAAACCGGTGACGGATCCCGACGCGCTGTCGGACCAATTGGAGAATGCCGCCAGAGTTGCAGCGCTCGCAGCCACTTAACGGAGATCGGGAATGGACCGGATCAACAATCGTATATCGCAGGTGTACGGCTACGCGGTCTGCTTCATCACCGTCATCGTGATGCTCATCGCGATAAAACAGGTGGTCGATGCGGCGTTTGATCTGAGCGATCCCATTCGTGCCGAGGCCGGCGGCTATGGAAGGATGGGTCGTCCGCTCACGAACTACGAGCTGTACAAGATCGAAGCGCGGCGTCAGCCCGACATGCGTACGGGACCAGTTCCTGTTGGCGGTCTTAGCAGAGCGCCAGCGGATACATTGTCTGACGCCGAGCTCCGACGTCTCTATGATGCCGAGCGCGAACAGGCGATCGGCAATGCTAGATTCCGCGCCATTCGCTCTCTCGTCGGGAATCTGCTGCTCATCGTCCTTGCCGGTGTTCTCTTCAACATCCACTGGCGTTGGTTGAAACGGCGGGACGCACTCCCTGAAGCGGCGTGAGCGCTACCCAGGTCGCTTCCTCGGAACCAGAGACGCTGAGCGGAAAGTCATTCACTCGTGGGATTTTTTCGGGTGTGGTCCTCGACTCCCTTCTCTTTCCTTATCCCCGCCCGCTCCATGAGCGGAACGCGGACGAAGCGCGCACCGTCCGTCGACTGATCAAAGGCCTCCGCGAGATGGAGGGCACTCTGATCGACTCGGCGAAATTCGACGAAGAAGAGACCATTCCCGAGAACGTCATCCGCGCCATCGCCGACCTCGGGATGCTGGGCTTGACCATTCCGAGGAAGTACGGAGGACTGGAGCTCTCCTCGTCGGCGTACGCCCGGGTGTTCGAGACGCTGTCCGCGATCGATGGGTCACTCGCCGTACTCGTCGGCGTCCACTGCGGTCTCGGCTCCAAGGCAATCGTTCTCCACGGGAGCGATCAACAGAAGGAGCGCTACCTCCCGCCACTCGCGCGCGGAGACTTCCTCGCCGCGTACGCGCTGACCGAGCCCGATGTCGGGTCAGACGCCCAGAACATCAAGACGACCGCGACGTTGAGCAAAGATGGATCACGTTGGCGACTGAACGGCGAGAAGATCTGGATCGGCAACGGCCATCGCGCCGGTGTCATCGCGACTTTCGCGCAGGCGTTCGTGCAGCGTCGTGGCGAGAGCGTGCAGCGAATGACCGCCTTTCTCATTCGCCCCGACATGCCGGGCTTTCGCGTCGTAGGCACCGTCAGAAAGCTCGGCATTCGCGGCTCGACGCAGGCGGAACTGAGGTACGACGGTCTCGAGGTTCCCGCCGATCACCTGCTCGGCGCCGTCGGCCGTGGATTCGGAGTCGCGGTGCACGTGCTCAACGCCGGGCGTCTGACTCTCGCCGCCGGCTGCACCGGCGGAACGAAGAGGACTCTGAAGCAGATGACATCGTACGCCGAGGAGAGGGTGCAGTTCGGACATCCACTGGCGGACTTCGAGATCACGCAGCGCAAGCTCGCGCGCATGGCTAGCGAGATCTACGCGTCGGACTCAATGCTCGGAATTCTGGCTTCGCTCGTGGATCGCGGTGACATCGACTTCTCGCTCGAGGCTGCGTGTGCGAAGGTCTTTGCCAGCGAGATGGTGTGGCGCGCCGCTGATGACATGGTGCAGCTCGCTGGCGGCCGCGGCTACGTCAAGCCGTACCCATACGAGCGGATTCTGCGAGACTCGCGGATCAACCGCATTTTCGAGGGAGCTAACGAAGTGCTGCGGTTGTTCATCGCGCTCAATGGCGTGCAGGCCCCGGCTGAAGCGCTGAAAGAAGTCGGATCGGCGCTGAGGCGTCCACTGCGGAATCTCGGACTGCTCGGCGGTTACGCGACTTCACGCGTGAAACTGAGACTCGGCCAGACCTCGACGCTGGACATCGACGTCCACGAGCGACTCGCGAAGCACAAGGATTATTTCGAGAAGCACGTCGCCGAGCTTGGCGCGGGCACTGATCGCGCGATCGTCCGTCACCGCGAGAAAATTGTCGATAGTCAGCTGGTACTCGAGCGCTTGGCGAACATGGCGATCGATCTTTTCGCTACGGCCTCCGTGATTGCGCGGACGCAGAGTCTAATCGACGAGCGCGGCGTCGACGCGTGCGAGCGGGAGATCGATCTGTGCGATCTCTTCTGCGTAGAAGCGGGCCGAAGGTTTCGAGCCAACCGCAACTTGCTCGACGCGCGCGCGGACGAAGTCGACGACCGGCGACGATCAGTTGCGAGCTCGGTACGCGAAGGGAAGGGCTACTTCGTGGTTGACGCCATACTCGAGGAATAGACTGCTAACTGCAACGTAAGGCTGCCTGCTGGAGCCCGAGGTGTGAAAGGAACCGCAACTTACGACTACCTGCTGGGGGCTGTGGGCCGAGCCGGCTGGTGGCTGCGAGCCTACTACGAACGCGTCTCGTGGCCGCCCGAAGCCCCCAAGCCGGCTCGGCCGAAAGCTCCTAGCAGGTAGTCGTAAGTTGCGGTTTCGTTACCCTTCGCCTAG
>DASWDV010000114.1:0-6326 GCA_036395075.1 Gemmatimonadaceae bacterium
GTCATCGATGGCAGGCTCAATACGTGCTTTTTTCGCGACGCGGGTGTCGTGCAGCGAGTAAGACTCTTCGCCGGCGCCCTGCGCGGAACACATCTCGGCATGCGGGCGGTGACGAGTGCGAGCGTTGCGCAGCTCACGCTCACTTTCTCGACCGCTCCCATGATGGAAATGGACGGCGAGCTACGCAGCGCGCGGTCGAAAAGAGTTGATCTGAAATGCGTTCCGCGAGCGCTCGCCGTGATTGCCGCTGACGGCGCAGTGCGCTGACCGGAGCGCCGCCAGCTAGATGGGCGGAATCATCAGTACGACGGTATCGCCGGGCGCGACAGTTATCTCCTGACTGACAGAGGCGCGATTGCCGCCGATTGGGTCGGCAACGAAACGCAGAGGGGTGAGACCGCCGACCAGCATCTTCGGTATGTCGAAGTTTGTCTTTCCGTTTCCTGTCGCGATTCCAAGCCGTACGCGCTGAGTGCTCCGCGCCGCGTACACGGTCATGTCGAGGAATCCCTGATTATCGACCTGAACGACGGTCGGTGCATTCTGGTTGGTCGTGCCGGAGCCGTGAGCGAGCGCATTGCACGCCGCTACAGCAATTAGAGCGAACGTGATTAGTGCGAATTTCATGACGGGCCCGCTATGACGAAGTGCGTGTAGTTGCGAAGGGCATAATGCGTTCCAGTGACAGCCATCGTAGGTTTGGAGGAGAATGCTCAAGCCGCTGATAATCGGAATCGCCGGCGGATCCGGATCGGGAAAATCGACCGTCGCGAAAAATGTCGCTGAACTTTTGACGACGTCGTCCGTCGCGTTTATCGACATGGATGCGTATTACAAGAATTTCCCCAGTCTGTCCCTCGCCGAACGACGAAAACTCAATTGGGACCACCCGGATGCGTTCGATTACGACTTGCTGTGCGCGCATCTCGTCGCTCTCTCGCAGCGAATGCCGATCGACAAGCCCGAGTACGATTTCGTGACGCACCTTCGCCGCGCGCAGCCAACGCGCGTGGAGGCAGCCGATGTTGTGGTTATCGACGGAATCCTGCTGTTCGTCGACGAGCGAGTAAGAGAGTTGTGCGACGTGAAGGTTTTCGTCGACGCAGATGCCGACGTCAGGCTGATTCGACGAATCGAGCGTGACACTCACGATCGCGGCAGGCCGCTCGACGAGATCCTTGAGCAGTACCTCTCAACTGTGCAGCCGATGCATCTTCAGTTCGTCGAACCCAGCAAGCGGTACGCGGACGTGATCGTTCCGCGAGGAGGACACAACGCCGTCGCCATCGAGATGATCGTCGCTAAGATTCAGCGCCGACTGCAGCACGGATCGGCCGCCGATGGGGCGCGCCGTACATCATCAGCACGGCAGCCAAGCCCCCAAGAGCGAACATGACGGACCACACGCCCATCGGTCCTTTCGTCGCGAGAAGCTGAGTTCCGATCCATGGACCAGTCGTGAGGGCGACGCTCAACGACATACTGTAAGCGCCCATGTACGCGCCGCGTCGATTCTCGGGAGCGATCTCCCCGAGGTGCGCCGCCATCGCGGGGAACAGCATCATTTCTCCAAACGTCCAGAGGACAACAGTGACGAGTATTCCAGACACGGAGGTGACTATCGCCAGCGAGCCAAATCCGATTGCGAAGAGCATACAACCGGCAAAGAGCGCCCACGAGTTGGGCCAATGGGCAGTTGCCCCGTTGAGAGGGACTTCGAGCGCGACGATCAGCAGAGTGTTGATCGTGAACAGAGTTCCGTAGAACGCCGGCGACAGATTTAGGTACTGCACCATATAAAGCGGCAGCGCGGATTCGTGCTGAAAGAACACGATGCCCACGAGAAACGCGGCGGTAAGGAAAATCATCAGGCGGGCATCACGCAGGAGACTGCGCGCATCGGATCGATCGCCGGCCGAGTCACTCGAGCTCTCCGTCCGCATTGTCGGCGTCTGCCAGGTGGATAGTGAAAGCACCAGGCCAGCGAGAATCGTCGTCAGAGCATCCACGACGAACATCGCGTGGAAGGAAACGGTGGCGAGGAATCCCCCAAGCGCGGGGCCGATGCTCATGCCGAGGTTGATCGCGAGGCGATTGAGTGCGTACGCGGGCTTGCGTTGGTCGGGCGACACGACGTGCGTAATCGCCGCGAGACTCGCTGGTCGGAACATCTCGGCACACGCTCCCCACACCATCGTGATGGCGTAGACCGCGGCGCGGCTTCGCGCGTAAGGAAAGAGCAACAATACCGTTCCGGACATGAGCAGCGACCCACGCATAATTGGGAGCGCGCCGATCCGATCACTGAGCCGACCAGCGATCGGACCGGCGATGATGGCCGCCGCACCATACAGGGCGAACGCGAGACCGGCCTGACCCGGGCTGAATCGGAGCTCGCGCGTCAGGTAAACGATCAGAAACGGAAGAACCATCATCCCCGCGCGATTGATCAGATTGGTCGCGAAGAGCAGCCATATCTCGCGTGGCAATCCACCGAGCCCGCGCCAGGGATTCAGCCGTGAGTCCGCAAACGAAAACGGCCACCGGTTAAGTGGCCGTCTCGTTTCGCGGCTGGTCGGCTCAGTTGTCAGGCCCATAATGCGCCGTGCAGGAATCGAACCTGCAACCTAATGATTAAGAGTCATTTGCTCTGCCAATTGAGCTAACGGCGCTTGCGATCGCTTGGCGCGCCAGGAGGGAATCGAACCCCCGACCCACAGCTTAGAAGGCTGTTGCTCTATCCAACTGAGCTACTGGCGCGTTACGACGCGAAAGGTAGCGGCTACGGCAATTCGAATCAATTCCTTCGCGGTGACGCGCGGACCAATCACCCGGGAGAACTTACGCTACGAACAAGAATGGTTTTTTAGTCGCCAGCCGCGCCCGATGCGAGACTCTCGGCGAGAACGCCTTGCAACTTTCTCGTCAGCTCTCCGGGGACACCCTTCCCTACCGGTTTGTCATCGAGTCGCACCACCGGCATGACATCAGCGGTGGTCCCGGTGAGAAACAGCTCGCTCAGTCGCGGAATCTCCGCAACTTTGATGGGAGTTTCGTCGAGATCGATGCTGAGCTCGCGCGCAAGGTCGCGAAGTACCGAGCGCGTTATGCCTGGCAAAATGTGCGTATCACACGGGTGGGTACGAAGGCAACCGTCGACTACGCCGAAGAAATTCGTCTTTGCGCCTTCCGTCACGACCCCATCGCGCACGAGCATTGCTTCGAAAGCCCCACGCTCTTTCGCTGTCTGCGACGCGAGCACGTTGGGGAGAAGGTTCAAGGTCTTGAGGTCGCACCGAGCCCAACGCAAATCGGGATGGGATATCGCCGACGCGCCTCTCTCCGCCAGCTCGACGTACGGATTGAAGCGAGCTACCGAGATGTACACGCTCGGCGCTACCTCGGGCTCCGGAAAGGCGTGGGCGCGAGTCGCCACACCGCGCGTCACCTGCATGTACACTATCGCTTCGCCCTGGAGTAGCCGATTCTCCTTGAGCAGCCGCTTTCCAATGTCCACAAACCGTTCGGGCGAGTCTTCCGCCGAGAGTGAGATACGGACACCTTCGAGACTCCGGGTCAACCGGTCGTTGTGGAATCGCGTGGCGAACAATCGGCCACCAATCGCGCGAAGAACTTCGTAGACTCCGTCACCGAAGACGAAGCCACGGTCTTCCACGGAGACGCGAGCCTCGGCGCGCGGAGTGAAGTCGCCGTTCACGTACACTACATCTGGCGAAGCCATGGAGTTGAGCTCGTTGTTGACTGACCGGCTGAAGATGCGCGCAAGGGGCGCTAAACAACAGCGGTGGCGTTTATCCCATTTTGGTGGCCGTGGCGGTGTACTGACAGCCGTCGGATCCGAATACCTGCGAAAATCCCGCGGCAGGATCGGTGAGGGTGCCGCCCGTAAGCGTGCCGCCGGCCGTCATCGTTGCGGGGGTTAGCTCCATCGCAGCCCCGTTACGCACACCGGGAGCTGTAAAGGTGAGATCTGTGGCGCCGCTGCTCAGCGAGACCGCGCCAATCAACCCCTGCACCGCGCCGCTAATGGGATTGGTCCACGTGCTCGTCGTGCTGCTCACGGTACCGTCGCTCAGGATGTCGAGATGAGTCGTGATCACCTGTCCGCTCGCCAGAGCGCTCGTGCATGGCAGGCTGGTAGTTCTTTGGAGGGTGAAGGACCAGTTGCCACTGGCCTGCGTCGGCGTGATTGCGCCGCCGCCATTACCTCCGAAGCCAATGAGGGTGTCGGCGCTGTTCTCACACGCGACGGTCACGATGAGGAGGCCGAGGCCAAGGATTATGGGTCGCCGATGCACGTGTAGCCTCCAAGGTCTGCTAGATTCCGTTTCCACGGAACAGGTGCAATTCGTTTGCCGTAAGTTTTACGCGCCGAAACTGTGACGTGCTGACACCGTACGGGCTAATGGCGCGGACAACCTGCAAGGACCGATATGCCTCCTGATCCAAACCTTATCGTTCACGAAGTTTTTTCCTGGGTCGTTCCCGGACTTGTAACCATCGTACTCGGCTTTCCGATTGTTCGACTGATCACAAAATGGCTGGAGCCTCGTCCGGTCCCGCCACGGGAGCTCAGCACGATCAGCGGGCGCCTCGAGAAGATCGAAGCCGCTGTCGACGCGATCGCACTCGAGGTTGAGAGGATCTCCGAGTCACAGCGCTTCACGGCAAGGCTGCAATCCGAGCAGCATTCGGCAAGGCTTCCAGCGCCAAGCGGTGCATCTGGTCACTGATGTGTTGGGACTGCTCTGCGATTATAAGAAAAAAAAGGAGCGTCTTTCGACGCTCCCTTTTTACATCTATCGATCAGGCCGATTACACACAGGTAATCACGCCGTTAGTCATGTCGCAGGTCTTGGCAGACTGCGAGTGCGTGGCGGTCGCGCTCCAGGAAGGCGGCGGGCCGGCAACGTTTGTTGCGACGATCGTTACGTTCTGCGACGGCGTGAACCCCTGAAGAGGCGCGGCCATCGTCGCGGTTCCACCGAAGTATGAGCCACCGTTGTCGGCGGCGTACTGCTCTTCGTAGGTCGCGAGGTTACGGAGGTCCGACTTCATCTGTGCGACGTAAGCCTTGTCCTTCGTATTTGCAAATTTCGGAATCGCAATCGCGGCAAGGATGCCGATGATGACGACGACGATAAGAAGTTCGATAAGTGTAAAACCCTTTTTGGTGCTCATTTGATTTTCTCCCGAATCAGTTGGCGACGGCGACACGCTGCCGTCAACATAGAACAGACGGGACGTTTCGCTTTACCGCAACCCGTACTATGGCAAGCGCTTGGCCAAACAGATGTGGGACAGTAAGCCCTGTACTTACAAGGAGTTACGTGCCTAATCTAAAGTTGATTATAGGGACTTTTGGTTGCAATTTGCCACCCCGAATGCAAATCGCTAACGGGGTTTCGCCGATCATTTCGACAGCGCGAAAACAGCCCCACCATCTGCGCTGGGGCTCTTATTCTAGGTAGTCGGGGCGCCCGGATTTGAACCGGGGACCTCCTGCTCCCAAAGCAGGCGCGATACCGGGCTACGCTACGCCCCGAGGTGAGAGCAACTTACTATAGCCTGCCTTGTGCGCGCAACGCGCTCAATAATGCGCGAAACGCACGGGCACGGTGGCTGACTGCGGCGGTCTTTTCTATCGACGATTCCGCGAACGACCCGCCCAGTTCTTTCGCTTCGAAATACGGATCGTAGCCGAAACCCGCGCTGCCGCGCGGGTTCTCGAGAACTCGCCCGTGGATTTCTCCGCGACGCATTTCTTCCACCTCGGAATCCTTGAAGGCAGCGACGCAGACGTAGCGTGCGGCATCCGTGAATTGGTGCCCTCGTTGTCCACGCGCCTCTTTCATTCGCGTTCGCAACTTCGCGTTGTTCGCCGCGTCGAGGGCGGCGCTATCGAGATCCTTGCGTCCCGACCATCGCTTGCTGTGCACACCAGGCTCGCCGCCAAGCGCATCCACGCTCATCCCGGAATCGTCACCAAACGTCGCGAGTCCGGACGCTTCGAAAAAATATCGGGCCTTCGCGAGCGCATTCTCCTCGAACGTATCGAAGCGTTCCAGCTCTTCCTCGGCAGCGGTCTTCGGAATCCCTAACGCGCTCGGATCGGTGACATCCAGGTGGAATTCAGAGAAAATCTGGTGGAGCTCGCGAAGCTTCCCCTCGCTGCGCGTCGCGAGCAGGAAACGACGGCCAGTCACTCCGATAACGCTTTCGTCTGGCCGGCGTCGAGCTTCCGGATCCCGGAAATCGCGAGGTCCAGCAGAGCATCTAGCTGACCGCGGTCGAAGGTCCCGTGC
>DASWDV010000115.1:0-12497 GCA_036395075.1 Gemmatimonadaceae bacterium
CGTATTTGTTGGGTGGGATGACACGCATGAGAACCTCCTGATGAGCTTGGGACAGTTTCCAAAAGGATTATTAGTTCAAGACACGTTCCGGGCTGAAGCAGTATTTGTGACGCCCGGAGCCGTTAACCCCCGTCTCACCTCGCCGCCGATATTGCCTTGTCTGCCGTGAGGGTTCCGTCCGGAGCTTTCTTCGCCACTACGGCGACCTTGTCGCCCGCGGCCAAATCCTTCGCGGAAGTCTTCAGCTCCGTGACGGGCGTATTCGGCGGGACCGTGACGTTCTGGGAGCCGCCCGCGTATTGCACCACCAAACTCGACCCGTTGGTGCTGCTGACATTGCCATTCGACATTCGCGATTGTGATGCCGTTCCATTGGTCATGCGCGAGGCTGACACGTTGCCGTTCGTCATCCGACTCGGACCGGCTGCTCTGTCCTGGCCCATCATGCGACTTCCCTCGCCGACGCCTCGCAGCTCTTCGGGGAAAACGTGAATCTCAGTCGCCCGCTCCGAGCCATCGCTCTGATGCACGGTCGTTACACCGATGAACGAATTTTCCTTGACGTGCGAAAGATCACTCGGAGCCCGAACATAGAAGTGAAAGGGCTGTGTCAATGCCACCGTAACTGTGCCGGTGTCGGATTTCAGGACGAGCTGATTCGCTGCGACGCTCACGACCGTACCTCTGAGCATGATAGGCGCGTTGGGGTTGGTCGTCTGGGCACTCTGTGCTGCCTGCGTGGTATCCTGATTTGATTCCTTGCCGCGGTTGCACGCGAACGCGACGAGGGCGAGGGACGAACATAGCATCAACAGTTTCGCGGTCCTGCTCATCAGCATTTTCATAATCACGTCGCCCTCTGGATAAACACGGCAAGCTCGAGCATCGGAGTTGTCAGCCGCACATCGCGTGCTCGGCCACATCCGATGATCAGGTCCGTCGAAGGCCCTTTATTTCGGGCTGCTCTCGTCCCACAATAGAGGACCAGGAGCGCACATGACACGAGTATCTATCGCCGGCACGGCGGTCCTTCTCGCAATTTCTATTTCTCCCGCGCGTGCGCAGGAGCAGCCACATCCCCAGAACACGAGCGCGGAGAAGCTCGGCACTGTTCACTTCACGACGTCGTGCACTCCCGGCGTAGCGCCGCGTTTCGATCGCGCGGTGGCATTGCTCCACTCCTTCGAGTTCGGCGCGTCGATCCGCGCCTTCAATGAAGTCCTCGCCGCCGACTCGACGTGCGCGATGGCGCACTGGGGAATCGCGCTTAGCCGATGGAGCAATCCGATGGCGCCGGGCAATCGGTCGACCGCGCTGCTACGGCTGGGCAGGCAGTCGGTCGACGACGCGCAGCGACTCGGTGCTCGCGCCTCCGACCGTGAGCGCGGCTACATCAATGCGGTGAGTCAGCTCTACGATGACTTCGAGCACAAGGATCAGCGGACACGCGTCGTCGCGTACGAACACGCCATGAATGAGCTCGCGATGCGTCAGCCGGCAGACACCGAAGCCATGATTTTCTACGCCATCTCGCTCGTCGCGTCCGCGCCGCCGACGGACAAGACGTACACGAACCAGCTGAAGGCGGGCAGGATTCTCGAGGCGCTCTGGGCGAAGCAACCCAGTCACCCCGGGCTCGCGCACTACATCATCCACACCTACGACTATCCTTCGCTGGCCGACAAGGCGCGCGCTGCCGCGGAGCGTTATGCGACCATCGCGCCGTCGGCAGCGCATGCGCTGCACATGCCTTCACATACGTTCACGCGCGTCGGGATGTGGAAGGAATCCGTCGACGCGAACAACCGATCGATGAAGGTTGCGCTCAGCACTGGCTCATTCGCTGAAGTGCTTCACGCCGCCGACTACGACATGTACGCCTATTTGCAGATGGGAAAGGACTCCGAGGCGAAAGCGATTCTCGACGAACTGCCGGCGCTCCGCGCGCGTTTCGATCCCAACGCAACCACAGGAGCCGCGCCTGGTTCAGCAGGTGTGTTCGCGCTCGCTGCCATCCCCGCTCGCTGGGCGCTGGAGCGAAGCGCATGGGCCGAAGCCGCCTCGCTCGAGCCCAAACCAAGTGACTTTCCGTACGCAGACGCGATGACCTACTTCGCGCGGTCGCTCGGTGCGTCGCACACTGGTGATCTCGCACGAGCGAAGGCGTCAATCGATTCGCTGGCGTCGATTCAGCTTCGGCTCGCTGCGAAAGGGGAACCGTACTGGGCGGAGCAGGTTGCGATCGAGCGTCTCGAAGCACAGGCGTGGCTCGATCTCGTCGAGCATCGCGAGAGCGATGCGCTCGCGCACATGCACGAAGCAGTGACGCGCGAAGACGCGACCGAGAAGAGCGCCGTGAGTCCCGGCCCGCTGGCACCCGCGCGCGAGCTACTCGGCGATATGCTGATGCAACTCAATCGGCCAGCGGAAGCGAAAGCCGAATATCGCGCCACGCTCGAGAAGGAGCCGAATCGGCGACACTCGCTGACCAGGATCTAGTCGACGGCGTGATTTCTAACGCGTCGTTGCCTTGGCTCCGCCTCTCACCCGTGCCGCGAGCGCCGGAGCATCGTAGACGAACTCGTAGTTGCCCGAGCCAGCTTCTACTACGACTGTGTCACCCGACTGAGTCGCGCGTGTCACGCCGGACGTCGACGGGAGCGCAGAGCCATTTTCCCGGACTTGTTCGACACGCGCGCCAGGAAGGTGCACCGTCGCACTGGTGTTGGCGGGAATGAGCGCCGTTATCCGCAGGCGATTCCCATCGAGCTTCCACCCCGATGCGGCTTCGCCGTACGGCGTCTGCAGCGAGGCTGTCGCGTACGTGAATCCCCCGCCCGGTTGTGGCCGCAGCACGACGTGCTTGTAGCCCGGTTGCGCGGGATCGATGTTCAATCCCGCGACGACGCGGTACATCCAGTCGCCGACAGCGCCGTACGCATAGTGATTGAACGAGTTCATCGACGACTCCTGGAAAGTGCTGTCGGGTTTCTGGCCGTCCCAGCGCTCCCACACCGTCGTCGCCCCGTGCCTCACCTCGTAGAGCCATGACGGGTAGTCCTCGTTGAGAAGTAGTCGATAGGCGTCCTCGAGATATCCGTTCTCGCTCAGCATTCGCGTAAGGGCGGGCGTGCCGAGGAATCCGGTCGTGAGGTGCCCCATTTTGCGCACATCTTCAGAGAGTCGGCGCGCCGCGTCAGGGCGCAGTGAATTCGGCAGCAGGTCGAAGTCGAGCGCCAGCACGTAAGCGGTTTGCGTGTTGGATGTGAGACGTCCAGTCGCCGTGACGTACTCGCGCTGGAACGCGCCGCGAATGCGCTCGAACAGCGCGCGATAATTCCGCGCGTCCTCACCGCGGCCCAGCACGCCGGCTGCGCGGGCGAGCAAGTCGGTGGAGTGCGCGAAGTACGCGGTCGCGATGAGATCCTTGTCGGTCGTCGCGCCTGGATAATCGGCGCGAGTTGTTTGAAAGGCGAGCCAGTCGCCGAAGTGGAAGCCCTTTTTCCAGAGCAGGCTGTCCCCTGCCTGCGCGCGTTCATACTCGACCCACGCCCGCATGCTTGCGTACTGACGCACCAGGACACTTGTGTCTCCATACGCCTGGTACATCGTCCACGGAACGATGACCGCCACGTCGGACCAACCCGCGCTCGCTGCCATCCCCGCGTTCGATCGGCCGAGAACGTCGGGAATCACCCAGGGCACCGCGCCATCCGGCGTCTCGTCCGCTGCGACATCGGCCAGCCACTTTGCGAAAAATCCGGAGACATCCATGTTGAACGCGGCGGTGGGTGAGAAGACCTGTGCGTCACCGGTCCAGCCGAGCCGCTCGTCGCGCTGCGGACAGTCGGTGGGGATATCGAGGAAGTTGCCGCGCTGTCCCCACACGATGTTGTGTTGCAGCTGGTTGACGAGCGGGTTGGATGTCTCGAACGTGCCGGTAGAAGTCAGATCCGAATAGAGGACGATGCCTGTGATCGCATCGAGCGTCGGCGTGCCGGGAAAACCGTCGATGGCAACGTATCGAAATCCCTGAAACGTAAAATGCGGCTCGTAGACTTCGGAGCCTCCGCCTTTCAGGGTGTAACTCACTATCTCCGCGGCGTCGCGCAGGTTCTCCGTGTAGAAATTTCCCGCCTTGTCGAGCACCTCGGCGTGGCGCAGTCGCACGACGGTCCCCGCTGGTCCGCTGACAGTTAGCCGCACCCATCCGACCATGTTCTGGCCGAGGTCGAACACAGTCTCGCCAGCCGGAGTGTGGAGGATCCGGACCGGCTTGAGCTCCTGCATGCGTCGCACTGGACGACTAACGGGCGCGACGAGCGAAGCAGTGGGGCGATCGAGCTGCCGCACACCGTGCCACGCGCGATCATCGTAACCGGCGCGACTCCAGCCGGACTTCTCGAGCCGCGCGTCGTAGGTCTCGCCGTCGTAGATGTCCGACATCAGAATTGGTCCGGTCGATGCCTTCCACTGCTCGTCGGTGCCGATTATCTGTGTCTTACCATCCGCGTAGCGCACCACGAGCTGCGCGAAGAGGCCGAGCCGCTTTCCATAATTGTTGCGCTTGCCCTCGAAGCCGAGGTGTCCGCGATACCATCCGTCACCGAGTGTCGCGCCGAGCGCGTTGACACCGGGACGGAGTAGAGCGGTCACGTCGTAGGTGTCGTATTGCAGGCGCTTGTCGTAGCTGGTCCAGCCAGGTCGGAACAGCCCGTCGCCCACGCGTTGGCCGTTCAACTCCATGGCGTTGAGTCCAAGGCTCGTGACGTACAATCGCGCAGATGAAATGTCACGCGAGACCGTGAACTCACGTCGGAGCATGGGACTGGGATTCGCGCGCGTAGTATCCTCGACCAGATCCGGAGTGATCCACCGCGCGCTCCAGTCGGCGCGTTCGAGCAGACCCGTTTCCCAGAAGGCCGGCGCGCTCCACGGTGATGCTCGTCCCGATTCGTCCCACACGCGGGCCTGCCAGTAGTAGCGCGCCCCCGAGTGGAGTGCGGGCCCGCCGTACGGGCGCAGAATAGACGCCATCGACTGCAGCTTGCCTGAATCCCACAGCGGTGCCCGTTGCAGCGACCCAGAATCGGTCGCGACGCGGATTTCGTAAGCGCTCTGCATCGTGCCGCGCCGTGCAGCCAGGATGCGCCAGCTCATACGTGGCACGCGCGTGTCGACGCCGACGGGATTTTGCTGATACTCGGTTCTCAAGCCCTCGAGGTGGAGCTCCTGCGCACAAAGTGGCGCTGCGATCCCGAAATAGGTCGTTGTCGCGACGAAAGCGATCGCGTAGCGCGAAGCTCGCTTATTGATTTTTATGGATTCGCTGGCCGTGTCGAGCTTTACGTTGAGCACGTTCCACTTTAGCTCAGCGTGGACATGTCGATCACGAACCGGTAACGGACGTCGCTCTTCAAAATGCGTTCGTAAGCCTTGTTGATGGACGCCATGTCGATCATCTCGATGTCGGATGTGATGCCATGTTCCGCGCAGTAGTCCAGCATCTCCTGGGTCTCGGGAATGCCGCCGATCCCCGAGCCCGCCAGACTCCGTCGGCCGCCTATGAGATTGAAAAGCGCAACCTCGGCGGGCGTGGGTGGCACGCCGACGCAGATCATCACGCCATCGGTGTCCAGCAAATTGAGATACAGGTTGTAATCGTGCTTCGCCGAAACCGTGTCGATGATGACGTCGAAATATCCGGCTAGCTTCGCGAGCTGCGCGGCGTCACGCGTGAGCGCGAACTTGTGCGCGCCCAGACGTCGCGCATCCTTTTCCTTGTCGGGAGAGGTGCTGAGCATCGTTACTTCGGCGCCGAATGAAGCTCCGAGCTTTACCGCCATGTGGCCAAGGCCACCGAGTCCAACAACGCCGAGCTTTGTGCCCTCGCCAACGTTCCAATGGCGAAGCGGCGAGTAGGTGGTGATGCCGGCGCAGAGAAGGGGCGCTACTCCGGCGAGCGGTAGCTTGTCCGATATGCGGAAAACGAAATCCTCATGCACGACGATCTGCTTTGAGTAGCCGCCCTGCGTTACCTCGCCGCTGATTCTGTCGCGGGCGCTGTACGTTCCGACCATGCCGGCTTTGCAGTATTGCTCGAGACCCTTCCGACAGTTTTCGCACACCCGGTCCGAATCGACCATGACTCCTACGCCGGCAATATCACCGCGCTTGAACTTCGTGGCCTTGTTCCCGACCGCCGTTACTTTGCCGACGATCTCGTGGCCCGGAACGATGGGATAGATCGTCTGCTTCCACTCGTTGCGGGCCATGTGGATGTCGGAGTGGCACACGCCGCAGAAGAGAATCTCGATCTGCACGTCGTTCGGCCTCAGCTCTCGACGATCGATCTGGAAAGGAGCGAGAGGCGTTGTTGGGCCCTGGGCCGCGTACGCTTTGGTTACTGGCATGTCGCTAGGATTGCAGGTTGTTCGTCGGAGTTCGAATCTTACACTAAATCTCCGTCCATCGTCCATTGGCAAGAACGACAGACATCTCGATCTGTCGTTCAGGGATTGACCAGTACGTCTGGAGCAGGCGGTCCTTTTCCCCGCTTGGGACGAGAGTAAATCCATTGCGACGATAGAACTCGATTGCCCACGATGCGGCCGCCCACGTACCAATCAGAATCGGCTTGTCGACCAGACTTTCGAGATGACGCAGAAGCTTCGTTCCCACGCCGGTTCTCTGCGTAGTTTGGGCGACATAGGCGTGGCGGACCAACGTGACATCTCCTTTGTCCTGAATCCCCATCACTCCTGACAGCCGTCCGGTGTCTTCCGCGACCCAGAAAACGACGCCCGTAGCAATCTCTCTCTCGAGTTCATCCGCCGACATGTAGGGTTCGTGCCAGCAGTCGGCCGGTATCACTCCGCGGTACGCGTGCGCAGCCTCGTTGACGATTGCCAGCATCGCGGCGAAATCGGCGTCCACGCTACTTCGAATGAGCATGATTCCGTGCGATCACCGATGGCTCAACCAACGTTGAATCTGTTGATGTAGATCACAAGACCGAAGAGCGCCTGCACCGCCCCGATGATCAACAGCGTGATGTCATGGCGGCCTTTCCAGAAGCGCCACCCGAGGGCCGCGATGATGGTGCCCGTTACGACGAGAATCAGGAAGAACCCGAAGATGTGGTGGGTGTAAGCGATGGTCGTACCACCAATTGCTCGGGCTGCAAAAAAATGTCCGAGGAAGCCGGCGCCGAGGAGTAGTAGGCCGAGTAGAATTCTGCCGCGATTTGCGTTCATATAGTCATACTGCCCGGCCGTAAGTGAGCCTGCGCCAGACCCACTCGACGGGACCGAAGCGGAAGCGCGATAGCCACCAGGCGCTGAGCGGAATCTGCACCGCAATGATCGCGGCGGCGATTGCCATGGCTGTCGCGGCGCCGACTCGCCACCAGAGGGCGAATCCGAAACCGTATGAGAGCACAACGCAGATGATCGAATGCGTCAGGTAATTCGTGAGCGCCATGCGGCCTACAGGCGCAAACACTGTAATAAGACGCCGGCCGTCCACGACTAACAGTCCGACTGTCGCCGCGTAGCCAATGGCTAGCATCGGAACGCCGACGCCCTGCATCGCGGTGCCGAGGAGTCCTCCGAGAGAAGGCGGAAGATACGGCCAGTGTTCAAAAGCCCAGGCTGCGATGACGTTCGCCGGCAGTCCGACGCTCCATCCAGCAAGCCTCCAACGCATCAAGGCTGCGCGATGATCCGACGGCGACACGGCGAGTCCGGTGCGCACGGTCCAGAGTCCGAGCACGAACATGCCGAGCACTTTTGGGAATCGCACGGTAGCAAAAAGGTCAGCCCATCGGATTGCCACAAAGACCAGGTTGCCAATGAACGCGTCCTTTATGCCGCCTCTGCCCATGGCTCGGAAAAAAGCTAGGATGTTCGATGGCACCGCCGATCCAGGCGATATTGGTGCCGCGCCAGAGCCGACGAGGATCCAGATTATGAGCGCGACGATGTAAAGCGCCGTCGGCGCGGCAAGCAGGATGACTGTCCACCGCACGAGCGCGCGGTTCGATTTGCGCGCGAACCACGGCATCGTGAATCCGAGCAGCGCGTACAGCATCAGGATATCGCCGGCCCAGATCAGGAAGGCGTGAATCGCGCCAATCCCGAGAAGGATGCGGAGACGCCGCTTGAATCGTGGCAGCGCCGCCGCTCCTCCGCGCTCGAGCTGCACGCCAAAGCCGATGCCGAACAGCAGTGAGAACACCGAGTAGAACTTGCCGTCGACAAAGACACGCTCGAGAAATGACGCGACGCGATCGACAGCCGCGGTAGGAAGGGTCGCGGCACGATCTGACGGCATGGCGAACAGTCCGAAGAACACCAGGACATTCGCGAGGAGAATACCGGCAACCGCTACGCCGCGAAGGACATCGAGCGCCTGGATGCGCTCGCGCGCTGGTAGCGGCGATACATCAGCAGCCGTGTGAGAGATGGGCATCGACGTGATTGTCGATGCGGACGTCATGCCGACTGCCTGCGCGCGCTCGGCGCGACGCCTTTGATCAAGAGCCACAACGCGAGCGTAACTTCGAACAGAGCCACCGGAATCCACACGAGATTGGTGATGGGGCCGGCGATTGATCCGGTCAGCTGCATCGGAAGAACGAGAGCGGTTAGCGCCGAGCCGAGCACGCCGAGCCAGGCGAGGCCAACAGGAATCATCCGGCCTCGCAACAGCAGGTATGAGAAGATTGTGCTTCCCACCGCGAAAAGAAGCGAAGCAGTGAGGGTCTGCCAATTCCCGACTTTAAATAGTAGCGCGGCGAGCGCGTCGGCCGACGCCGCCTCTGGCGTGGCGGGCCTGACATTCGTTGCCAGCGACATCAACCCAAGGGTGGTAAGCGGAACTGCGCCCACCAAGCCTTCTCCGACCCGGCAGGCGAACGCCAGCATCGCCAGCTCGCGATCCTCGTCGCGCGTTATTCCGTAGAGCGTCACCGCCAGCACCAACGCGCAGAAGCAACTGAGCAGGCCGAGCGCGACTGTGATGCGCATTTCCGTCGTGTGCTGCGCGATATTCGCGAGGCGCGCTGCGATGCTCTCGCCGCGGGTCGACTTGTCAAACAGCACCATCGCCGGAAAGGCGACTGCTATGTAGGCGAGGAAAGTAAAGCCGGCGATTTTCGCGTTCGTTCTGCGTGTCATGTTTACCGTAAGACGTAATTACTTAGTTTTTAGTTTCAGGGCGGTCCGACGCCTCGCTTCCCGCCTCGAGGAAACCGAACGCGATCCGCCCTCGTATGTTCTCCAATGCTCTGCATCCTCTATGTGAATGCCGTGGGCACGCTGCTCAGCGTTGTCGGCCTGCTCGTCGAGCGCATGTTGCCCGTAGCCGCGCCGCGCCGCTGGGTATGGTGTGCCGTGATCCCGATTTCCATGATCGTTCCCGGTTATTACCGGATGCACCACAACTGGTCGGTCATTCCGGCGATTGAGCAGGGAGTGACCACATCTTTGGGTCACGCGCTCGGAACTGCGTCCAGCAATCTCTCCGACCCCGCCTGGTGGGCGCACACGGAATCGTACGATGTTCGCATCAATCTCCTCTGGCAGGTCATTTCGGGGATGCTGATCATATGGGGCCTCACCAATGCGATGCGAGTCTCACACATCGTCAGCTCGTCACGCCCGGGCCGAGCCAACCCGCGTCAGCCGACGATTGTCGATGGGGTTCCCGTCGTCATCACTGACCTGGCTGGGCCTGCCACCGTAGGATTGTTGCGTTCTCGCGTGCTGGTCCCGCAGTGGGTGCTCGCCCTGCCAGGACCGCAGCGGCAATACGTCGTGCGCCACGAAGAAGAGCATCGCAGAGCCCACGACGCGCGCCTTCTTTTCGTAGCGTCGCTCCCGCTCATCCTCATGCCGTGGAATCTCGCGATGTGGTGGCAGCTGCGGCGGCTTTGCCTGGCGGTCGAAATGGACTGCGACAACCGAGTAGTGGCGGCGCTGGGCGATGCCACCGCGTACGGAGAGCTGCTGCTCAAAGTTGCGCAGGCGACGAGCGGAACTCCGCGGCTGCAACCCGCGCTTCTTGGAGTGGGAACCCTGGAGCGCCGGCTCACCAAACTCCTGGCGCCGGAACCGCTCCAGCAAATTCAGCGATTCATGCTGGCCGCTGTGGTTTTGGCGCTAACTTGCGTTGTGCTGGCGATGCCGCACCCGATACTCGGCACCGGATCCCATGCACACGTTGCAATGACATCGATCGCGACGACCTCAGTCCCGAGCTCACACTAACGAATGACGGACTTACATCTCACCCAGCGCGAGCTGGACATCATGAGTGTGCTCTGGGATCTCGGCGAGGCGACGGCGACCGAAGTCCGCGACCGGGTCGACCCAGACCTCGCGTACACGAGCATCTCCAGCATGATTCGGACGCTCGAGCTGAAGGGTTATGTCTCGCACCGGCGCGGCGAAGGGAAGACGCACGTCTACTTTCCCGCGATCGACCCCGAGACGGCCGGCAAGTCGGCGTTGGATCGCGTACTGGAGAAGATCTATGGCGGTTCGCCGATCAAGCTTCTTGCTAACCTCGTTGACCAGCGCCGGTTGTCGGAGAAGGAGCTCGCGCGCATGCGCGACCTGCTGAAGCGGACGAAGAAGCGGCGCTAGGCCATCGTCATTCTACCGTACGCCTACATAAACCTTGAGCGTCACCGGTCCAACTTCCTGCCCGAGCGCTTCCGCGCTCCAGGTAATCGTTTGCCATTGAGATTTCTCGAGTCGCGGCGCTATGAGACGCACTCGTACCGGGAAGTCGTCGTGCGGAGCAGCTGTGAAAGTGCTCATTGGCCAAGGGTGCGAGTGCTCCGCTGAAGTACTGTCCACCATCCAGCCTGGCGGAAGCTGCGTTCGCAAATGGAAGGTGACAGGCTTCTCAGTCCTGTTGTGAAGCAGCAGCATCACCGGAAAATGCTCTCCACTTCCGACGCCGAGCTCCGGCGGGAGGAGCGTGGACATGACGTCGAGATTGTGCGCCGGATAAAAGCGCCTGTAGAACGCCCATCCTTCGCCCAGCTCCATCGATACCGCGGACGTGGTTTCGCTCGGCCTGTACCCGCGCACCGGTGCGAATGCGATCGGTCGTGATCCGACTCCTTCCATAATGTCACCCGTCACCGCGCCGCCTATCAGCGACTTGGCGAGCACGAACGGCAGCGGCTGCTCGTAATCATGCAGGTTGTTTGTCGCGAGCGCCTTCGCCGGTTCGTCTCCGTATTGCGTGCGATGGAACGACAGCTCCTTCGCCGCGAGCCGCGCGTATGAGACGTGCTGCGAAGGCGAGACCCCGGTCATTGAATATTCGGGGCCCTTGCCCTTCATGAAGTCGAAGTGCGACGCATCAGTATAGTAGTAGAGCTTCTTCGGCTGCCACTCGCGCAATCCTTCCATCAGGTTGCCATACCAGAGCCGGTCTTCAGGGGCCGCGACCTGTTCAGGGAACCACGTCGGATCGCCCGCCAAGTCGAACGCCTCTGTGGCAATTACTCCCGAGGCTTGATGGTCCTCATGATTTTCGCCAACAACTGTGGCGGGTAACATGCTGATCACGACTTCCGGGCGCGTCAGCCTGATAAATCGGACTGCTTCGCCGAGTGAGCTGCCGTGGTTCGACGTCTCGAGCGAGCGCAGGACGTCGGAGATATCATGCGCCCACGTGTCCGGAGCGCGGAGAAAAAAGACATTCGTAATGCCGATTGACGCCAGCGCCTGTCGCGTTTCGATCTCGCGGATCTCAGCCAATGAGCGGGCCTGCTCGTAGCCGACGAGGTTCTGTCCCGCATCGCCGCGTGTGGTGAGGACGACGGCGACGCGCCGGTGCTCGTCGAGTACAGCTTTGGCGAGATAGCCAGCGATCGTCGATTCGTCATCCGGGTGTGGCGCGATGACGAGAATATCGGCCTTGAACCGTTCATCAGGTGGCGGATTCGTGGACCCTTGTTGCGACATCGCAACCTGCGCGAGTGCCATCAACGAAAGGCAATGGATAGCTGCCAAACCCCGGGATACTAGCTTCACCTACGTCCCCTTTTTTTCGGTCGCCGCACGGAAGAATATGGGCTGTCCGACCGCCAGTCGACCGATGCGAGTGACCGCCCCGTAGATTCCCGCGGTGTTCTGATGCGTGCGCACGACTGCCTTCAACACTTCCGGGGCAGGGCTTGCTGAGTCGGGATCAAAGTTCAGCATCGAGCAGCGAACGTCGCGCATCGTGACCGTGATAGCCGGCGCATCGTCACCGTCGCCGAATAAGAGCACGCCGCCCACCCACTCGTCCTCCTGAAAGGGGACCGCTCGCAGCAAACGAACTAAAACATTCGGGCGAAATCTTCGCACGTCCAGGTTCCGCGCTGCGAGTCGTCCGATCTCGCGCACCGTATCGAGTGCGATCACGGAGATGGTCGCTTCGTCGAAGATGCCATGATCCAAGTGTATCATCTGCACGGGCGCTCCGTTCCG
>DASWDV010000116.1:0-8030 GCA_036395075.1 Gemmatimonadaceae bacterium
CGTGCTTCACTTCCTGAGTGGTGTCGGAAGTCATGACGAGATTGTTCGTGGTATCGGTGCGGGGCGCTCGAGCCGTATCGGCGGTCGGCACCTGCGCATCGGCGCGAGTGGCGCCGATCGCCGCAAGAATGATTACGGCGCCAACGGTTGTGGCGAGGACGCCGGATCTCGTTACGGTTCTTGACGATGCCTTGAGGAAATGACCGATCACTCGTGCTCCCGGAACTTGACGGATGGAACTTGACGGATGGATAGGACTCCGCGCGAGGCGGGTCAAGCATTTGACGGGCGGGACACCTTAAGGTCACGCCGCGAGCGACACGAAGGAGCTCCAGGCCAGGAAGCTGAAAAGCTTGTTAGTTCCTCGCTTCAGTACTCGGAAACCAAAGCGGCCCCGCAAGCGGGGCCGCCCAATACGATTTCAAACTGAGGGCAGTTAGAACGGAAGGTCGTCGTCAGTCTCTTCGAGCGCTCCCGGAAAATCCTCGAAGTCGGCCCCGCCCGTCGTCGCCGACCCTGCCTTCGCACCAGCCGCCGCCGGAGCTCGGCTCCTTCCCGCGCCCTCACCATCAAAATCGCCCGACGCGGCACGACTGCCGCCCAGCATCAAGAGCTCGCGGACATTGATCTCGGTGCTGTAGCGAGTCTGGTTCTCCTTGTCCTGCCACTGACGGTACTCGATCCGGCCCTCGACGTAGATCTTGTCCCCCTTCTTACAGTACTTCTCGACAACGTCGGCCAGGCCCGTGCCCTTGGTGTTCCACACCACGCACCGGTGCCACTCGGTCTTCTCCTGCTTCTCACCATTCGGCGAATTCCACTGCCTGCTCGTGGCGAGCGAAAATGTCGCGACCCGGTTGCCGCCCGTCGTCGAGCGGACCTCAGGGTCGCTGCCCAGGTTTCCGATCAGCATCACTTTATTCAGACTTCTGCTCACTGTGCCTCCTGGCGAGAGTTCGTTCCCGCCCAGAATAGTATAGATGGGGTCGAGACCCCGAGCAAACCAACGATTTCAACGGTCAGCAAAACTTCCCGCCGATCTTTCCTCATCGCCCTCGGCGACTTCCAGAATCCTTCGCATCACCAGCGCGTCCTCGACCGGACGGCGATAATAGTTGCGCCTTCGACCGATTTCCGTGAATCCACGAGACCCGTAAAGCGCGCGCGCCCCCAGATTTGATTCACGAACCTCGAGAAAGGCCGTCCGCACTCCGCGACCGCCAAGCTGGATCAGAACCGCGTCAAGCATCTGACCCGCTAGTCCCCGCCCCCGCGATTTGGGCTCGACGGCCACGTTGAGAAGCTCGGCGTCTTCGCCCACCGCAAAGGCGATTACATAGCCGACGATCGCGTCGTCGGGCGGCTCGACCATCACTTGAAAGATAGCAGGGTGGCCAGCGAGCAGCCGTCGAAAAGATTCCTCGCTCCAGGGATCCGCAAAGGACGCCCGCTCGATCTGCACCACCTGGTTGAGATCGCCTTCGACGGCTGGACGCAGGAGCGCAGTCACGTCGCCAGTGGACGTCCGTGCGCGGCTTCCCAACGCACCTGCGCTTCTGCGCGCCGGCCATAGTCGGGCTCCCAAGATGCGAGGTCGACTGGGCCAGCCTCGAGGAGGGAGCGAAGGATCGGCCCGACGCCCCGAGCGTGGGGGTGCGCATCGATTTGTTGGCCCGGTCCGATCACTTTCAGAGTGCGTTCTCTGAGCTCGAGCTCCTCGAGCTGGGCGGCGGAAATGAGCGATGGAGGCTCCGTCTCCGCGGCGACCCCGTCAGGCCCGACAACGATGCGGCTTACAAAGAATTCGCCCCGCATTGCGTCCAGTACCGAGAGATATTCCCCATGGGGGACGAGCGGTTGTGCGCCCGTCACGGTCAGCAACAAAGACGACACCGCGAACAGATCGACGCCATACCCAGCGGCGAGACCCTTCGCTATCGATGCTGCCACGCGCAGGCTTGTGAAGCTCCCCGGCCCCGCTCCGCACACGATCCGCGCAACTGCTGACCCCTCGATCTTCCCGTCGCGAAGGCACTCTGAAATCGCCGGCATCAGTCTCTCGCCTCGCCCGGCGCGCGGAACGCCGCCCTCTTCGGCATGGAGCGTTCGCTCCGCGATTACATCGGCCTGGCTCTTGTCTTCCCGAGCCCGGAGCAGCGCGACACTTCCCTCGTACGTCGAGCCTTCCACCGCAAGCGTGTAAGACCCATCCCTCGGCTCACGCATCGGCTCGAGCATCTCCGTTCGTCCGCTGCGTCATCGCCATCGCGCCCTCATCCGGCGAGCAAGATGCGGCGAGTCGGATCGCCCGGCAGGTAATCGAGATCGAGATCCAGATGGTCCTCTGGTAGGCGAGCGCCCGCGCGCTCCGGCCACTCGACGAGGACCAGAGACCGGGACGACACGATCTCATCCCAACCAAGATTCGTGAGCTGGTCAACCGAATCGAGCCGATAGAGGTCGATGTGAAACACGCTCGATCGGGAGGCTCGGTACTCGTGGACCAGCGCGTAAGTTGGACTCGTGATGTCCTCGCGGACGCCGTAGCCGACGCAAATGGATTGCGCCAGCGTGGTTTTGCCGACGCCGAGCTCGCCGGCAAGTGTTACAACGAGCGGTGGCGTGATGGACTTGCCAAGCTCCTGACCCCAGTGGCGCAGCTCGCTCTCGGTTAACCTGAGATGTCCCTTGTCCGCGCGAGAAGGAACGAGGTGCCGATGCGCAGGCATCATCGCTAGCGGCCGTGAAGGCCTGCCAGCGATCCTCGACTCTCGTGACGTCCGGCTTTGGCCTTTACCTCGAACAGCTCGTCACGAAGACGGGCCGCCGTCTCGAAGTCGAGGTTCGTCGCCGCCTCGCGCATCTGCGCTTCGAGCTCGGCGATCAGCGCCGGCAGATTCTCTGCCCCGTAATGCGACGCGGACTCGGCAACCCGGCGAAGCTTCTCCTTGTCTCGGTCTTCGCGCTCGCTCCGCGCGTCCGCAACGCGTGTGCTGAATCGCACCTGATCGACGCTCTTCTTGACGCTCACCGGAGTAATGCCGTGCTCGACGTTGTAGGCGGTCTGAATCTCGCGCCGGCGATTGGTCTCCTCGATGCAGCGCTGCATTGAGCCGGTCATCTTGTCGGCGTAGAAAATCGCGCGGCCACTGAGATTTCGCGCCGCTCGCCCCACGGTCTGGATGAGCGACCGATCGCTGCGCAGGAAGCCTTCCTGGTCAGCGTCCAGAATTGCGACTAGCGAGACCTCCGGCAGATCCAGTCCTTCCCTCAGCAGATTGATTCCAATTAGGACGTCGAACTCGCCGAGTCTCAGTCCGCGGACAATCTCCATGCGCTCGATCGCATCGATGTCCGCGCGCATGTATCTCACGCGCACACCCATCTGCTGGAGATAGTCGGCGAGGTCCTCAGCCATACGCTTGGTCAGCGTCGTGACGAGAACGCGCTCCCCTCTCCGCTCGCGGATTCGAATTTCGTTCAGAAGATCGTCGACCTGACCCCGCACCGGACGAATCTCGATTTCCGGGTCGACCAGACCCGTTGGGCGAATTATTTGCTCGACGACCGCGCCTTCCGACAAGCGCAGCTCGGTCTCGGATGGCGTCGCACTGATGTTGAGCGCACGGGGCGTCAGCGAGAGGAACTCGTCGAACATGAGCGGACGATTGTCCAAGGCGCTCGGCAGCCGAAACCCGTAGTCCACCAGTGTAAGCTTGCGCGCGCGGTCGCCGTTGAACATCCCACCGATCTGCGGCAGCGTGACGTGTGACTCGTCGACGACGACCAGAAAGTCTTCCGGGAAATAATCGAACAGGCACGCCGGTCTCTCGCCCTCGGACCTTCCTGACAAGTGTCGCGAATAGTTTTCGATTCCGGCACACGTGCCGATCTCGAGCATCATCTCGATGTCGAAGTTGGTGCGCGACTCCAGTCGCTGCGCCTCGAGAAGCTTCCCCGCGGCGCGAAGGTCGGTTAGACGCTGCGCCAACTCGTCACGAATGAGCGCCACGGCTCGCTCGATCGTCGGTCGCGACGTGACGAAATGCTTGGCCGGATAAATCGCCGCCTTCTCGAGGTTGGCGATCGTGTCGCCGGTCAGCGGATTTATTTTCGTGATCCGTTCGATCTCGTCTCCCCACATCTCGACGCGAACGCCCTGCTCCTCGTACGCCGGCAGAATCTCGACCGTATCCCCGCGCACGCGGAACGTGCCGCGCTCGAGGCCCATGTCATTGCGCGAGTATTGGATCTTCACGAGCGAGCGGAGAATGTCGTCGCGCGCAATTCTCTGACCTTTCGTGAGCGTGACCATCTGCTCGCGGTAGCTCCGCGGATCACCGAGTCCGTAGATGGCCGACACGGTCGCGACGATGACGACATCGTCGCGCTCCATCAAGCTCGAGGTTGCGCGTAGTCGCAGCCGGTCGATGTCCTCGTTGATCGACGCGTCCTTCTCGATGTACGTGTCGGTCGTCGGAACGTACGCTTCGGGCTGGTAGTAGTCGTAGTAGGAGATGAAATATTCGACAGCGTTGTGCGGGAAGAAACTCTTGAGCTCCCCGTACAGCTGCGCCGCAAGCGTTTTATTGTGCGACAGCACGAGCGTCGGTCGGCCGAAATTTCTGATGACGTTTGCGACCGTCATCGTCTTTCCCGAACCTGTAACGCCGAGCAAGGTCTGGAAGCGGTCGCCCCGGTCCAGTCCTCGTGTCAGCTCCGCGATTGCTTTTGGTTGATCACCGGCCGGCTCGAACGGAGCCTGCAGGTCAAATACCGCTTTGGCCATTATTGATGTCACTGGACAACCGCTCGCGCCGCGCGACTTCCGTCACGCCTTTCACGCGGCGGGCTGCTTTCAGAATTTTTTGAAGGTGTGCAAGGTTGCCGACTTCCACGGCGAGCTCTCCGATCACGTGGCCGTCCGCACTGTGGAGCTCGAAGCTGCGAATGTCGGTGCCCGTTGCTGAAACGGCGGTGGCGAGGTCGGCGTAAAGTCCGCGGCGATCCGTCGCTTCGAGCGCGAGACGCACCATGAACTTCTCACCTTCCAGCTCTTTCCAATCGATCTCGAGCCGGCGCTCTGGCTCCTGAACCAGCATCAGCAGATTGGGACAGTCCGAGCGGTGAATGCTCACCCCGCGCCCTCTTGTTACATACCCCACAACAGCATCCCCGGGTACGGGCTGGCAGCATTGGGCGTAGCGAACCATCATGCCGTCGACGCCCTGAATCCGAACGCCCTTTGGTGCTCCACGGACGCGGTCCACCAGCCAATCGAGAGGACCCGGCTTGGGCACGTCGGGCGCCGCTTCGGAGTCCGGATACAGTTCTCTCAGCACCTGCGAGACGTTGACGTCACCCTGTCCGATCGACGCAATGAGGTGGTTGAGATCGGTGAGATGCAGCGCTTTCGCGACTTTCAGCAGATCGGCATCCTCCGGCTTCGCGAGCCGGCGTCGCTTTATCTCGCGGTCGAGAATTTCGCGACCGAGCTTGATCGAGGTTGTGTGCTCCTCGATGCGCAAGCGTTGGCGGATCTTGTGTCGCGCTCGTCCGGTTCGGACATGTGCGAGCCAGTCCCGGCTTGGCTTCGCCGACGGAGACGTGATGATCTCCACGGTTTCCGAATTCTTGAGCTCGCGGGCGAGACTCGCGATCCGGCCGTTGATGCGCGCTCCCTGGCAATGCAATCCAACTTCCGTATGCACCGCGAAGGCGAAGTCGATCGGTGTCGCGCCTTTCGGCAGCTGAATCACATCGCCGGTCGGCGTGAAGACGAAAATCTCGTCCTGGTACAGGTCGAGCTTCAGGAACTCCAGGAATTCATCGGGCGTTTTGGCATCGAGCTGGAGCTCGAGCACCTGCCTGAACCACTGGAGAGCTCGATCCAATTCGTCCGCGCTCCTCGAGTCTTCCTTGAATCGCCAGTGCGCAGCGATCCCATACTCGGCCGTCCGGTGCATCTCGCGGGTGCGAATCTGTATCTCGAAGAGCTGTCGTCCGGGGCCAAAGACAGTCGTGTGCAGCGACTGGTAGCCGTTCGACTTTGGCTGCGCGATGTAGTCCTTGATGCGTTCCTGAAGCGGCGTGAATTGATCGTGGATGACGCCGAGGGCGTGGTAGCAATCGGGGACCGACTGTACGAGGACGCGGATCGCCAGCAGGTCGTAGATCTCCTCGTACGGCTTGTCCCACTTCTTCATCTTCTTCTGAATCGACCAGAGATGCTTCGGCCGGCCGGTGACTTCGACGTTGGCGATTCCTGCCTTTCTCAGGTGGCTCTCGAGCGGTTCCTTGAGCTGCGCGATGGCCTTTTCGCGCTCCGTGCGGCGCGTCGCCACTTTTTTTGCCAGCGTTTTGTACTCGGTCGGCTCGAGATGCTTGAAGGCGAGGTCCTCGAGCTCCCAGCGTACCCGCGCCATTCCGAAGCGGTGCGCGAGCGGCGCGTACAGGTCGCGAGTCTCCGTGGCGATTCGCTTCTGCCGGTCGGCGGGGAGAAACTCGAGGGTGCGCATGTTGTGCAACCGATCGGCGAGCTTGATGAGGATGACGCGCGCGTCCCTGGCGATCGAGAGCAGCAGCTTGCGGTAGTTCTCGACCTGACGTTCCTGCGACGAGTTGAGCGGAAGGTGGCCGATCTTCGTCAGTCCATCGACGATCTCCGCTATCTCCTTTCCGAATTCCGCTTCGACATCATCGACCGTTACGGCGGTGTCTTCGACGACATCGTGAATGAGGCCGCTGGCGACGGTCGTAGAATCCAGCTGCAGATCGACGAGGATTCTGGCGACCTCTACGCAATGGGAGACGTACTTGTCTCCCGACAGGCGTTTCTGGCCCTCGTGAGCGCGCTCGCTGAAGTGATAGGCGCGCGCGAGCAGCTCCGCGTCGAGCCGCTCGGGGAGTCCCTCCTTCAGCCAAGAAGGGAGCGTGTCTTTTTCCTTGACCGTGCCTGCCGTCACAACAGTCCTGCCTCCGCGAAGCTTATGTAGCGTCCCCTTCCGATAATAACGTGATCCTGCACTGGTATGTCGAGTACCTTGCCCGCCTGCACGAGCTGTTCTGTTACTACCCTATCGTCGGGCGATGGTGTCGGATCCCCGCTCGGATGATTGTGTACGAGTATGATTGCCGCCGCTCGCTCCGCGATCGCTTCCCTGAATACCTCGCGTGGATGTACGAGCGACGAATTGAGGAGACCGCGCGTTACGGTGATGTCGCGCTCGAGTCGGTGCTGCGAATCCAGCACGGCGACGTGAAACTCCTCGACGGGAAGATCCTCCAGTCGCTGCGCAAAAATCTCGTAGACGTCGCGCGGCCAGCGCACCGGCGCTCCTTCCTGCCGCTCTTCCGTCGCCATCCGCCGACCGAGCTCGAGCGCGGCGTGTATTCCAACCGCACGAGCCGTTCCCACGCCCCGCACGCTCGTCAGCGTCGCCACCGGCTGCGTCGCGAGCAGCCGAAGCGACCCCCGGCACGTAGTAAGAATCTCCTGCCCGATCCCCAGCGCAGATCGTCCCTCTGATCCACTCCCGATCAAAATGGCAATCAGCTCGCTGGAGCTGAGCGCGTGGGCGCCGTGCGTCCGTAGTCGCTCTCGCGGCCGCTCGGCGGTTGGTAGCTCCCGTATCGTTAGTGCCACTCTCGCTCCCTCAAGGTGAGCCGAGATTCTTGTCTCAGATCGAGGCGGGAACGGCACCGCCGAAAGGCGAATATCATCGAGGTGCTGCCTTGGCGGTTGGGAAAGACAAACCCAACCAAAGGGGCGGGGTGTCGTGTAGTAGGGGCGAGGTTCGAGGTAATGCGATTCGACCTCAGACCTCGCCCCTATTACCCGGTCCCTCGCCCCTATTTTTCTGTTTTTCGTGCGCCAAGAAGAAAGTGAAGCCAAGGCGTCAGAGATTCGCGCCGTGGCATTTCTTGAATTTCTTCCCGGAACCGCAGGGACACGGATCGTTGCGGCCGACATTGCTCCAGTCTTTGGCTCCGCCCGTACCACCCGGGACGCCGGGGACCCCCACCGCTCC
>DASWDV010000117.1:0-9073 GCA_036395075.1 Gemmatimonadaceae bacterium
AATGCACGAGCGGCCAGCGTCGGCGCTGAGTACATCGGTTATGCCGGAGAGCCGCCGCTTCGTCTTACCACGGACGCTCCAGTACAGTCGATCGTTGATGGGACGCTTTTTCACCTCGACCAAACGATCACTCTGGTTTTCGGCACCGACAAAGCGATCGACGCGCGTGACGACGTCACGAGTAAGGGCGCGGAAATGCTCGAGCGAACGGCGGCTTATTGGCGCGGTTGGGTTGGCTCTCTGGAGAGTCCGGCCGATTGGCGCGACGCCGTCGTCCGCGCGGCGATTACGCTGGAGCTCAACGCCTATGAGCCCACCGGGGCAATCATCCCAGCGATGACAACTTCGATTCCCGAAGCTCCCAACACTGGTCGGAATTGGGATTATCGCTACTGCTGGCCGCGCGACGCGTACTTTACTGCCAACGCGCTCTGCCGACTAGGCGAAATGCGTACGATAGAGCGCTATCTCTCCTTCCTGCTCGGCGTCGCAGAATCGAATGATGATACCCGTCTCTTTCCGATGTATCGCATCGACGGCGGACTCATCCCGCCCGAGCAATTCGCGGAATGCCTGCCGGGATACCGAGGCATGGGGCCGGTCCGCGTCGGCAACAAAGCGAGCGAGCAGGCACAGCACGACTTATACGGTGAGGCGGTTCTCACGGCCGAATCGTTGTTCCTGGATTCGCGCGCTAGTCGGGCGGGAGACGAGGCTCTATTCGTCCGTATCGAGCCGTTCGGACGGCACGCCGGTCGACTGCACGACGTTCCCGACGCGGGGCTGTGGGAGATTCGTGGCGCGGAGCGCGTTCACACCTTTTCCAGCCTGATGTGCTGGGTTGCGTGCGATCGACTGTCGAAGTACGCAGATCGTCTCGAGCTAGCCGATCGCGCGGAATACTGGCGATTGCGCGCCGCGAGCATCCACGAGGTGATCTCGCGGCGATCGTGGAACGCAAAGCTCAACGCCTTTACGGCGACGATGGAAGGCGATTCGCTCGACGCAAGTCTGCTTCTAATGGCCCGGCTTGGTTTTCTCGCGGCAGACGACCCACGGTTTTCCGGAACGGTCGCCGCGATAGAGCGCCAGCTAAAGCACGGAGATTTTGTCTACCGCTACGTCGAGCGGGACGACTTCGGTTTCCCGGAGAACGCATTTCTCGTCTGCACGTTCTGGTACATAGAGGCGCTGGCGGCAATGGGAGGAAAGAGACGCGAGGAGGCCAGGGCCCTGTTCGAGAAAGTGTTGGCAGCGCGTAATCGGCACGGCCTGCTGGCAGAGGATCTGGATCCGCGCACTTTAGAGCAGTGGGGGAATTTTCCGCAGACGTACTGTATGGCGGGCATTATCGATTGTGCCATCGCTTTGGAGGCCAACGACAACTTATGACTACCGGCGGGGGGCTTTGAGCGGAGCGGCTTGGGGCTGCGGGCGCGCTCCTAGCCGAACGAGACCGAGCTGCTCCGCCCGAGGCTCCCAGCTGGTAGTCTTGCTTGGTATTTGGTCTTCCTATCTAAACACGATCCAAAGTATTCCGATGGTAGCCGCCAAAAGAATCGACAGTCCGATTTCGATACGACGTTCCGGTGGGCTCACTGCCACAATCTCCGATGGGGCCACCGTCTGGAGCGTTAGATCGGCAACGCGCTCGGGCATCGGCGGCGGAGTCAACATGCTCACGACAATCAGAATCGCGCTGCACAGAGCGAAGAGCAACGCAGCGAAATGGAGGAAGTTGATGTCCGCGTACCAATAGGGCAGCGATCCGGTCGACAGACGCGATTTGCCGAGCTCGAGCAATAGACGCGCAAAACCGAGGACGAAGCCGGTCCACAGCGCGGCGAGAGCGCCCTTTCCGTTCAGGCGTGGGCTCAGGATCCCGAGCAGGAAGCACGCGGCGATCGGCGGCGCGATGTACGCCTGTACACTCTGTAAATAGATGTAAAGCTGGGGCGAGACGAACTTCATTGCTGGAATCCAGGCGAGCCCGACGAACACCAGAATCACCGTCGTTATACGACCCACGAATACCAGGCGGGCTTCCGAAGCGGCGGGTCTCCACTTACGGTAGACGTCCCACGTCAGCAGAGTCGAGACCGAGTTGAAAGCGGATGCGAGCGAGCTCATTAGCGCCGCCAGCATCCCGGCGAGAACCAGACCTTTGAATCCCGTCGGGAGAAGACGGGTGACGAGGAACGGGTAAGCCGAGTCCGCCTGACCTCCGCGAACGTCCGCGTACAACGCCGCGGCGATAATCCCCGGCAGCACGAAAATGAAAACCGGAAGGATCTTGAGATAGCCGGCGAAAATCGTCCCGCGCCGAGCTTCCTTGATGTTGCGCGCGGCGAGCACGCGCTGGACGATGTGCTGGTCGGTGCACCAATACCAGATGCCGAGGATCGGTGCTCCGAAGACGATGCCGGTCCAGGGAAAATCCTTGTGATGCATCGGCTTCCACATCGAGAAATAGTCGGGCGGGACTCTGGCCTCGAGCCCCGACCAACCGCCCACGGCGTGAAGACCGATGAACATCAGCGTCACTGACCCGCCTATCAGCACAACGGCCTGCATCACTTCCGTGTAGATAACGGCGCGCAAGCCACCGAAAATCGTGTACAGTCCGGTGATGACAATCAGGATAGCCGCGCTGGTCCAGAAATCGTATCCTGTCACCGCTCGCATTACGACGCCGCCAGCGAACAGCGTCACACTGATCTTCGTGAGCACGTAACCGACGATGGACACCCACGTGAAGTACGATCGGGCGGCGGGGTTGTACCGGCGCTCGAGGAATTCCGGCATCGTGTACACGCCGCTCCGCAGATAGAACGGCACGAACAGCCAGCCGAGGAGGAGCAGGATGAAGCTCGCGAGCCACTCGAAGTGGCCGACGGCTAGCCCACTCGCTGCGCCGGTCCCGGCGAGTCCCACGAGATGTTCGCTTCCGATGTTGGAGGCAAACAGGCTGGCCCCGACCGCGAGCCAACCCACATCTCGGCTCGCCAGAAAGAAGTCCGAGCTCACGTTTTTCTCTTTGCGCGCGGCCCAGTAGGCGATCCCCGACAAGATGAGGAAATAAGCCGCGATAACGAGGATATCGACGATGTTGAGGTTGCTCATGGCATTCAGTCGGTGAGAGAGAATTGGCCGAGCTCGCTGCCCTACGCTCCGCGACCTCTAAAAGCGGAGACCGCGAAGAATCTGGAGCTTTTCTTCCTTCGGCGCCATGCGGAACGTCAAAAATCTCCACGGCGGTTGCTTGACAGTCTTTGAGGAGCTCTCGCACATTGGCCGAACAAGTTGCGGCGGGAGGTCAAATGAGCAGTGAAATCGGTCGGCGGGGCTCACTCAACCGGCGCGAGTTTCTGGTCGCGGGAACGACGGCGGGAGTGGCCGGACTCATCGGGACGAGGCCCCGGCGCGGCGCGCCAGGCGACCCAACCAATTCTCGGGCTTCGGACCGCGCAAGCGCGGGACTCGCGTCGAGTTTCAAGCTGTCGGTCACGCGCTGGCCATTCGGAAAATTCACTCTCGACGAGCTCTCGATCATGGCGCGCGAGCTGGGAATCGATTCGGTGGAGCTGCTCGAGCCGAACGAGTGGGCGGTCCCAAAGAAATACGGGCTCACCTGCGCGATGGGATATGCCACCGTGCCGCACCCGGAGACCCGTCTTACCGAAGGATTCAACCGCGTTGAAAACCACGCCTGGCTGATTCCGGCCTACGAGCGCGCGATCCCGCTGGCCGCGGCGGCAGGGGTGCCGAACGTGATCTGCTTCTCGGGCAGTCGCAAAGGACAGAGCGACGACGATGGTCGAGCGATTTGCGCGCGCGGCTTGGCGCCACTGGTTCCAATCGCCGAGCGTCACGGCGTGACCCTGTGTATGGAGCTGCTCAACTCGAAAGTAGACCACCCCGACTATCAGTGTGATCACACCGTCTGGGGTGTCGCGCTCGCCAAGCAGGTAAACTCACCGCGATTCAAGCTGCTATACGACATCTATCACATGCAGATCATGGAGGGCGACGTGATCCGCACGATTCGCGACAATCACCAGTACATTGGCCACTTTCACACTGGCGGCGTGCCGGGCCGTCACGAGATCGACGATTCGCAGGAGCTCAATTATCGCGCGGTGATGCGCTCGATCGCGGCGACTGGGTTCACGGGTTACGTCGCGCAGGAATTTGTGCCCACACGCGATCCGCGCACTTCACTCGCTGAAGCGGTCCGGATCTGTCGGGTGTGATCGCGGGGCATACTATAGTGTTTGCGTCTCATGCACCGACCGTGACAAGAGTGTGACACAGTCGATGACACCAACCCAGCCCCTGGATCGTCTAAAAGTTGACACTACTCTGACGAACAAATTAGGTTGGATGGGAGTGCGTGATCGCGCACTCGACATTAATCAATGATTTCGACAATGATCCTCATCGCCCATCGCCTCACGGACAAGATGTTCGGCCCCGCAAGCAATTGCGGCGGCGGGACGCGTGGCGCGCGACGGCGACGGGGTTAACACACCCGATATTGCCTGAGACTCGCCCCCGCGTTCCGACTGGATACGGGGGCGATTCTTTTTTGGTCACTGGGACAGGCGCGCCAGGCGACCTAACAAATTCGAGCGCCAATGGAGGATTGATGAGGAAGTATTACCTGCTGGTGAGCGACTTCGATCAGACCCTGAGCTTCAACGACTCGGGGCTCGTGCTGGCCGAGATGCTCGGCATTTCCGATTTCCAGGAGAGAGTCGCCAATCTTTCGCGTCTCAATCTCGTGCAGGCGGGTGCCGAGCTCACGTATCTGCTCAGACACGATGCGGAGTTTCGTCGCGTGCGGCAGGAAGACCTTGTGGAGGTCGGTCGTCGCATCCGGCTAAAGCGCAACATCGCGCTGCTCGCCGACTTCCTGAAAGACGGGATCGATGGATTCCGATTCGACTTCTACGTCGTGTCGGCGGCACCGTGGCTCGTCGTGAACTCGGCGCTGCAGGGGCTCGTGCCGCCCGATCATATCATTGGCGCTCATTTCGGGTTCAACGACGAGACGGGCGAGGTAGAGTCAATCATCCAGGTGCCGGCTGGCTATGGCAAGGTCGCCGCTGTCGATTCACTACGGTTACGTCTTGGCGTACCGAGCGATCGCGTCGTCTACGTTGGAGATGGAAGCTCCGACATCCACGTGATGCTTCACGTCAATCGCGGCGAGGGGCTGACGATCGCTGCGTCAGAGGCGCGGCACATCGCGCAGATCGCGCGGCGCACCGTGATCAGTGACGACGCGCTCAGTGTGCTCATCCCGGTGCTCGAAGAGATCGGAGGCTACGATCCAAGCCAGATTCGACTTGTGTTCGAGGAGCAAGGGTTGCTCATTCAGGAGTGGGACCGCGTGAGGACAGATTGGCTCACGATTCGGGATGGGTCGGGTCTCGCAGTCGAGCCCGCTGCTTGAGAAAAACTCCAACACTCAACCTTCACCGCTCAATAGCATGCTAGAGTACCTGGGTTTCGTCGGCGGTTTCCTGACGGTGGCGTCGTTTCTACCGCAGGTCATTCGCGCGTGGCGAACGCGTCAGACGCGTGATTTGTCGCTCGGAATGTTTGCTCTGCTCGTGACGGCCAGCACACTGTGGATCGTTTATGGAATTTTTATCAGGGACTGGTCCGTGATCGCCACGAACATCGGGATGGTTGCGTTGAACGGCGCCATCGGAGTCGCCAAGATCCGGTTCGGGTGAGGTATGGGCGCGGCGTTTAGATTTCCCGCATGCCGCGCATTGTCTCCTTTCTTCCGGCCGCCACTGAAATAACCTACGCGCTCGGTGCTGGCGCCGACCTGGTCGGACGATCTCATGAGTGCGATTACCCGCCCGAGGTACGTACGCTGCCGGTGGTCAGCAAGCCGGCTCTTTCGCTCGACGGACTCTCCCAACACGATATAGATCGCGCCGTCACGGCGCGTCTCGCCACTGGCGAGAGTCTCTATGAGGTCGATGAGGTACTGCTCGACGAGCTTGGGCCCGATCTCGTCTTCACCCAGGACCTGTGTCAGGTATGCGCGCCGTCGGGAAACGAGCTCAGTCGCGCCCTGCGCGAGATGTCGAAGCCGCCGCGAGTGCTGTCGTTTACGCCGCGAAGCATTGCCGAGATAGAGGAGAACATTCTCTCGATCGGTGAAGCGACCGACCGTACCGAATCCGCGCGTCAGCTGGTCGAGGCCGGCCGTGCACGTATCGCGCGAGTCAAAGAGTCCGTTCGTGAGGCGACACCGCGCCGGATCACGTTTCTCGAATGGACGGAGCCGCTGTTCTGTGCCGGCCACTGGGTGCCCGAGATGATCGCCGCAGCGCTCGGCGATGATCCGCTGGGGCAGCCGGGCGCCGATTCGCGACGCATGACGTGGGACGACGTCTGCGCGTCGTCACCCGAAATGATCGTCGTGGCGCCGTGTGGGTACGGTCTGAGCGAGGCGATCGGAGTGGCGAATCGTTTGCCGCGCGTCACGGACGCCGCGATCTACGCCGTCGATGCAAACGCCTACTTCGCGCGGCCGGGTCCGCGCCTCGCCGAAGGAGTCGAGTTGCTCGCGCACCTCTTTCATCCCGATCGATACCGGTGGCCGCACGAGCACCAGCCGTGGCAGCGAATCGGCTAGTTCGGCCCGCAACTAGAACTCCTAGCTAAAGCGCGCACCTGCAACTGATAACTGCAACAGTGATCGTTACCGTCTCGCCCCACGATCCCGTAACGCGCGAATCAAGCGCACTCTCTCGTCGTTCACCGCGACGAGAATCATTTGCTCTCCTCGCGCCGTGCGCAGTGACTTCAAGTCGCGCACTTGTCCGTCGATCACGAGTCCGCTCTGCGGCATGTCCACGGCCGCAAAGCCACCCTTACCGTCCCCACGCAGCATCAACCCGTAGCTCGCGTCGTATCGACCGAGCATTGGCGTGACGCCGAACAGATTTCCGGCAAGCAATAAATCGGTTTTTCCATCGCCGTCGAAATCTCCAGCTAGCGATGCGTACACGGGCGCGAACTGCGCTTCGACGGCTAGCTCCTTCAGCGTGAAGGTGCCGTCGCCGTTGTTGAGCGCGACGGCGCTCGCAAACGTGTAGGCCTCGCGCACCTGCGCGCCGCTGAGATCCGCCGCGGGAAAAATGTCCTCGATGCGACTGGCGCCGAAATTCTTGTACGACGGGTATTTGCTCGCAAGCGACGGAATCTTCTTCACCAGTTCATCCCGCCCCGCGAGTGGGTAGCTCACCCCGTTCCGGTAGGAGGTGAGGATCTGCTCGACGTTTCCGCCGCCCGTGTGGGAGAAATCATTGATGTAGAGTCGCACGGGCTCTTTTGGCGAAGCGCGCAGATAGGAGTTGCGCCCGAGATTGCCGAGCACGAGGTCCTCTCGCCCGATTCCGCGCAGGTCGACGGCCTGAACGCTGTTCCACCATCCGTTCGTCCCGGACAGCCCAGCCTCTTTGGCGCGATCGACGAGCTTGCCAGACTCCTGGTGAAAGACGCGCACAGGCATCCACTCGCCGACGACAACGAGGTCGAGCTTACCGTCGTGATCGTAATCGATCCACGTTGCTGACGACACCATTCCCGCCGTCGCGAGATCCGGCGCTTTCTCGCGCGTGACATCGGTGAAGCGTCCGGAGCCATCGTTTTCGAGCAGGTGGCTCGCCGGAATCAGTCCATAACTCCGCGCCACCACGCGACTCCCGATGAAAAGATCGGGGTGGCCATCGCCGTTGAAATCTCCGGCGGCCACCGAGGAGCCGTTCTCGAAGATGTCGGGCAGCGCAGCGCGTGCGCGCTGGAAATTGCCGCGGCCGTCGTTCATGTAGAGTCGGGGGCGAAGCGCGTCCTCATTGCCCCAGAATTCGTTCCCGCCGCTCACGACGAGGAGATCGGGGTGGCCATCTCCGTTCGCATCGAAGAAGGTCGCACCAACATCTTCGGATAAACTGTCAGCCGCGATCGATGGCTGGCTGCTCGAGCGGAACGTCCCGTCGCTTCGCTGGAGAAACAATCTTCCCGGCTGCCACTTCGCGCCACCGACGTAGAAATCCTCGAGGCCATCGCCGTTGACGTCTCCCACCGCGAGCCGCGGTCCCTCGGTCGAGAGCAGGTGTGGCATCAGCGGCTCGCGATTGTAATCGTAAAAGGCGTTTTCGTGGTGCTTGAAGTCGACGCCGACCTGGTCGGTTACGTCGGAGAACAAGGTTGGGGGAGCGGGAAGCGGGAGGCGGGAAGCGGGGCGGGAAGCGGGCCGGGAAGCGGACGCGTATGGATATCTGCCCGAGGCATTCTTCTGCGACAGCTTGAGAATGCGATTGACGGCGACGTTGGCGAGGAGCTGGTACCGACGATCCGGCCAGATCACGGTGAGAGAATCCACTTGCGTCGCCTTCCCGAGGCCGAAGTGAAGGCGCTGGTCGACCGATGACTCGAAGCCGCGCGTCGGCTCCTGTTCGAGCATCTGCTTGGCGCCGTGATCCTCGATGATCACCTTCGCCCCAATTCCGGCTGTGTTTCCGCTACTGCCTTCGAGCGCGACCGTCAGGTACGAGCTTCCGTTCAGCTCGCGCGCGTGATTTCGGTAGATCGAGGCCGGCGCGTTGATGTTGTTGACCACGAGATCGAGATTGCCGCTGTTGTTGAGATCGACATAGGCGGCGCCATTCGAAAACCCGGGCTGCGCCAATCCCCACGCCTCCGACACGTTCGTGAAGGTGAGATTGCCGTTATTGTGGTACGCATAGTTTGGCAGCGCGATCTTCGGCATCTTCTCCAACAGTCTGAGATTCGCCTCGGTGATCGTGTCCCTGAGTGAAGCCTGCACCGCCTCGTTGCCTACATAGGCGATGTAATCCATGTCGTTCGGCCGACGCAAAACGCCATTCGTGATGAACAGATCCTTGCGGCCGTCGTTGTCGAGATCCGCGAAGAGCGGTGCCCAACTCCAGTCGGTCGCCGCGACCCCCGCGAGGTAACCGATCTCGCTCAACCGTCCCCTCCCGCGGTTGAGCTGGAGCGTGTTGCGGGCGTATTGCGGCCG
>DASWDV010000118.1:0-8023 GCA_036395075.1 Gemmatimonadaceae bacterium
ATGAACATCGATCTACTGGCTCTGGACTTTCTGAAGCAACTGGCGGTAGCGCGCCAGATCATCCCTCGAGATGAGGTCGGTGAGAGCATCGAGAACCGCTGCGAGCTCGCCGGGGGAGGAGCCAGCGTTGAGAGCGCCACGAAGGTGTGAGTGCAGTTGCCGCTGTTGTCCCGAGACAGCGCAAGCCGCGACGACGCAGAGCTCGCGGGTGCGGAGGTCGACGCCGGGACGGGAGAGCACCTTGCCGTAGCCGTCGACGATCATCCACTCGTCCAGCGCCGGATGCAGGTCGCGAATGTTCTTTCGCAGCTTCTCGTACGAATCGCCGTACACGATCTCGCACGTCTCCTCACCGCGCTCGCGCCACAGATTGAGATCCTCCGAAGCCTCGGGGTCTTCGCTCGGCGCCTGACGACCCGACACGCTCCGCCACGCCCGTGCGGCGTTCAGCGCGCGCGGAAATCCAGCGAACAGGTAGGACTGAAGAATTATCTCCTCCACCGCAACGGGATCGACTTGGTCGATGGCGTCGGACATTGTCGAGCGCATTTGACCCTCGGGCGAGCCGGCGATCGCCCCGGCGATTCTCACCAGTTGCCTCACGCCAGCTTCGAGTGGAGCAACGCTAGCGCGGGCCTCGGCTCCCGTCGTCATCCGTGCACCGCGATGGTCATCGATAGTCCTTCTAAATTGCGGTGCGGTTGTCAGTCAGTTCCCAGCTCGATCGCCTCAGGCGACATCAGCCCTGATGGCTATCTGTCCGACGCACTCTCCACGGGTGTTCTTCACCGCTTTGCGCGACCACTCGTCGAGCTTGGGCGGAAGTGGATCAGGCAGCGCATCGATCTCCTGCAACACGCGAAGGAGCGCCGGGACCTGTGCGCGCTGCGCTCCATCTTCGACCTTGATCGCAACCCCAATTCCCCGGTCGGGCAGCATCGCGCAGTGCACGCCTTCCGCTCCCACCTTGGATACTACGCGGCCCTTGGTCGCGGCGATCAGATCGGAATCGAACCGATCTGTTCCGCCAACGAGGAAGGGATGGCTCGACATCGCGTTCACGACGCGGCGCGGGTACTCTTCTCCGCGCTCGGCGGTGACGGCAAAGCGTGAGTACGCCCGTGCCATTCGCTCGAGGGTCATCCCGAAGACGACGACGCCGCAGCCATCGACCGCCTCCGTGATCTTGTTGCACGGCACACCGGTCCAGAGCGAGATCTCGTGCAGAATCGTGCGCTGTACGTTGTGGTCGCGCCGCTCGTAGCCGCGCGTCGGCCAACCTTTGTGTCGCGCCATCGCCATCATTGCCGCGTGCTTTCCGGAGCAGTTGTTGTGGACGCGCGATGGCCGGCCGCCGGATTCTCTCAGAATCTTCGCGCCGCGCTGCGACGACGGATCGTGGGGGCCACAGGCAAGATCGCCTTCCTCGAGCCCGAGATCATGGAGCATTTGCTCGACGATCTGGACGTGCTCGGGCTCTCCGCCGTGTGATGCGCAGGCGACGGCGAGCTGTTCGTCTCCCCAGTGGAACGCATCAAAGCCGCCGGAGCTGAGAAAGGGAATTACCTGAAATGGCTTCGCGCAGGATCGCCAGTAGGTGAAGGAGTCCGGGTCGCGCGCCGCGCCCAGCAGCTCGTCGCCTTCTCCGACAATGGCTGCGTGTACTCGATGTTCGGATTCGATCTCGTCACCGCGCGTGACGGCAACATCGAGCTGGTGCGTCTTGATCACACTTTCCAGGATTGCCTAATGGTCACCTAGAATAGCTTAAACTGAATCATCTGCTTTGTGTAGCGGGCCGGATCACGACGCACATCGACCAGAACGCTGTTCAATTCCGTCACCGTCTTCAGAAGCTGGTCGTAAAGCTCCTGATCGGTGAAAAGCCTTTGCATCGTACCCTTGCCGTTCGACATCTTGCTCACGAGTGAGTCGGCGCGTGCGACGACGGTGACGAGATGGACGTAGAGCGTGTCGTCGCGCAGCAGCTTCTGCATTGTTCCATTCCCACCGTTTATCTGCGATATCACCGTGTCGGCGGACGCAACAGTGCGGTTCAAGCTGTAATACAGGGAGGGATCGTCGAGCAGCCGTCCGATGGTGCCACGTGGATTCTCGAGACGCGCCATGACGGCGCTCGTTCGCAGAAGCGTCGAGTTGAGCTGGTCGTATAGCTGTCGGTTGACGAGCAGCTGACCGAGCGTTCCCTCGCCGCGCGTAATGCCGGTCGTGACTTTCTTCAGATCGCGCGTAAGTCCAACTACTTCGTTGATCGCGCCCGATGCCTGGCGGACGACGGCGTCGTAGTCGGTCGAGGGCACGATGATAAGGGTGTCACCATCGTGGAGAGGACGAGCCCGCGGAGTTCCGACCGAAATGTCGAAGACCTTGTCGCCGAGGAGTCCCATTGTCGAAATCTTGGCGCGAGAGTCCTGGCGCACCTGGTCCCTCAGTCCGCTGTTCACTTCGACGATGACCTTCAAGTTCCGGGTCGTGTCAGCATCGGGCGGCAGGAACCTGATGTCCTTGATACTGCCCGCGAGCTGGCCCGCAACGGAAACCGGCCCGCCGATGCGCAGCCCGCTCGCGTTGCCAATGAAAGCGACGAGGCGATAACGCCTGCCGAACAGATTTCCCGCCTGACCCAGCTTGAGGATGGAGATGCCGAGGATGACGAGCGCGACGATAATCAGCACTCCCACCTTGAGCTGGTCCCAGGTTATGAACGATGATCGCTTCATCGGCTAGATAGTATCGCCCATTCTCTCAAAATCCGCCCAGGAATTCGCGGATGTACGGATCGTCACTGCCGGTCATCTCCTCGGGAGTTCCAAAGAACCCAACGCGCTTGTTGGCGAGCAGGGCGATTTTGCTCGCCATGCGAAAGGACGACCTGATGTCGTGGGACACAACCACGCTCGTGACGCCGAGCTCGCGCTGCAGCTTGGTGATAAGGTAAGTGATCGTCGCGGTGGTGAGCGGGTCGAGCCCCGACGTCGGCTCGTCGTAGAGCATGATCTCCGGATTGTTGGCGAGGCCGCGCGCGATTCCGACGCGTTTGCGCATTCCGCCGGAGAGCTCCGAAGGCATTTGATCCATCACTCGCTCTGGCTCGAGGTCGACGAACTGCAGCTTCTCGCGAACGCGAGCTTCGATCTCGTCTTCTTTTAGAGTGGTGTGCTCGCGCAGTGGATAGGCGACGTTTTCGTAGACGGTCATCGAATCGAACAATGCAGCGCCCTGAAAGACCATTCCCATCTTCTGGCGCACCTTCAGGGCATCGTCGAACGTCAGGTCGGTGATGTCCTCTTCGTCGATCCACACCCTGCCCCGATCGGGAATAAGGAGTCGGAGCAACAGCTTGAGGATCGTCGACTTGCCAGTGCCGGACTCTCCCACCACGACGATCGTCTCGCCCTCCCGCGCGTCGAACGAAACGTTCTCCAGAATCGGCTCCTCGAACGCGAGCGAGACCTGGTCGAGAGCGATTACTCGTTGCTGGGAATCTTTTCCAGGCTTTGGCTGCGCCTCCTCCTGCTCCTCGGTACTCTCCTCGGCGATCTCCTCCAGCTCGGTCCTGATCGCCGCGCGCACGCGGTGGGAGTCATGGGCGCGACGGGGCATCGACGTCTCGTCCTTTTCGCTCGGATGACGTCTCTCTTTGTCCTTGCGGCGATCGTCTTCGTCGCTCATGGCACCAGGATCGCAAGCATGACTTGCGTGAGGAAGTAATCGACAACAAGGATCAAGATGCTCGCCGTCACGACAGTGCGGGTAGTCGAGAGTCCGACGCCTTCCGTTCCACCGGTCGTCTTGAGGCCGTTGTAGCAGGCGACGAGCGAGATGATTCCCCCGAAGACGAAGGGCTTGACTAGGCCCTGGATGAAGTCGTTCGGAATGTAGTGGAGGGTAAAGCCGCTCGAGAGCATCTGCTCGTAGACCATCCGCCAATAGAGCGACGACGGTTTCCCGAGGTAGAATCGCGCAATGACGTTGCCGCCGAGGATGCCGACGAAGTCGTTGATGATGGTGAGGACCGGCACCATGATGAGCGCGGCGAGGACGCGCGGCGTGACGAGTTTCTTGATCGGGTCAGTGCCGAGCGTGTTGAGTGCGTCGATCTGCTCGGTGACGCGCATCGATCCGAGCTGGGCGGCGATGCCAGAGCCGACGCGGCCCGCCACCATCAATCCCGCGAGCACCGGACCCAGCTCGCGGATCATCGAGCCGGAAATCAGTCGTCCGATGTAGTCCGTTGCGCCGAACGTCTGCAGCTGCACCGCCGACTGTAGCGCCAGCACCATCCCGGTGAAGAATCCGGTGAGAATGACGATCCCAAGTGAGCCGACGCCGATTGCGTCCATCTGCTGGAACAGGTCGGCCGTGTAGAACGGCTTGACGAAAATGAAGCCCAGTCCCTTCCCCGCCAGCGCGAAGAACTCCTGCAGGGAATAAACGCCGCGCTTGGCTGCGTCATTGAATCTTTCCAGTATCAAACGATGGGCATCATTTAGAGAGTGCAGAGCGTATCGCTCAAGCTGCCGCTGAGGCAAGGGGTACGCCCCTTTGGACAGCTAATTTATGGCGTTAAGTTGTTGCGTCGAAAGCTTTGGACAGTAGGAGCAACAAAAGGTGCGAGGTGCCGGATGCTAGGTTCTAGGCACGAGTTAAAGGCAGCGTTCTATCTCGCGCCTCGCACCTAGCACCTTACACCTCGCACCTTTTGTTGTTGTTCTGTTGTTACGGATTGTCGGAGGTCGAAACCCGAAAACCTAATGATCGAAACTATCTCAAGGGACCGTCTAATCGAGCTGCTGACCGCCGGCGCCGACCAGCGCGTCGCGATCATCGGGGACGCGATGCTCGACGTCTACCTCCGCGGCGACGTCGATCGCATCTCGCCCGAAGCGCCGGTGCCGGTCGTGAGAATCCGTGACAAGGAGCTCGCCCTCGGCGGCGCCGCGAACGTGGCGCAGAACGTTTCGGCGATTGGCGCGCTATGCGATCTCGTCTGCGCGGTGGGAGAGGACGCGGAGGGTCAGGTGGTGAAGGCGATGTTGCGCGAGATCGACTCCGAGCCGCGATCGGTCGTCACAGTCGGACGACGCACCACTACGAAGACGCGCGTGCTCGCCCGGTCGCAGCAGGTCGTCCGCTTCGACGAAGAGGAAGACGCGGACATCAGTGGCGACGAGGTGGCGGCGCTGATCGATGTCGCGTTGAGCGCGATCGCCCAGGCCGACGCGCTGGTTTTCGAGGATTACAACAAGGGCGTGCTGACGCCGATGCTCATCGCCGCGGCGATGGAGCGCGCCACCGCGCGCGAGATCCCGGTCGTCGTGGATCCGAAATACAAGAACTTCTTTGCCTACAAGGGCGCCACGATCTTCAAGCCCAATCGCCGCGAGCTGGAGTCGGCACTCGGCGCCGCGGTCGACATCGAGCACCCCGAAGCCTTACCGGAATCCATCAAGCGACTCGGCGTCGAGCACCTTCTGCTCACCCTCGGTGAAGCCGGAATGGCGCTGATCGCCTCGGACGGCGAGGTGGGGCGCGTGCCGACGACGGCGCGCGAGGTCTACGATGTCGTTGGCGCTGGTGACACGGTAACGGCGTACCTGGGGACGATGCTTGCCGCCGGCGCGACGCCCGCCGAGGCCGCGGTGATCGCCAATTTCGCCGCGGGCGTGGAGGTTGCGAAGCTTGGCGCCGCCACCGTGAGCATCGATGAAGTCATCGATGCCTACGATCTCTTCGGCGCGGCGGGAACGGCCGAAGCCCCAACGGCTTAGCATCCATTTCAGACGCAGGAGAAGTATTGCACGGTATCGTGAGGAGCCTTTTTTTGTCCGCTGCATGCGCGAGCATCGGCGCGCGCGCGGTTTTCGCGCAGCAGGATTCCTCCCCCCCTGAGATCGTACCGCCGGCAGTGATCACCAGCGGCATCGAAGCGTATCGGCATGCGGACACCGCGGAAAGTCTTCCGAACGCTTCTTGTCCCCTGACCACCACGCAGCGTAACGCGGTTCGGACTGGCGTGGGCTCGGCGTTTGTCGGCGGCAACGCGTACCTGTACCACTACTTCAAGAAGGCGTGGTGGTCGGGGGAACGGGCTCCTCATTTCTTTTTTCACGCCGATTGGGACCAGTGGTTTCGGGACCAGGACAAATTCGGCCATATGCTCGGAGGATACCATTTGGCGCGCTTCGGACACGCCGCACTCCGCACCGCTTGCGTGAGCAACACAAAAGCAATCGCCTGGAGCGCGGCATACGCAGCCGCCTTCCAGCTTCAGATCGAAATTTTCGACGGCATGTACAAGAAATACGGCTTTTCGTACGCGGACATGATCGCCAACACCGCCGGACAGACACTGGCGGTGATGCAGGAGCTGCATCCCTCGCTCAAGGCCATCAAGCCAACTGTCTCGTACCACAAGACGCGCGCATTGAAGAACACCGAGAACGGTACGCTTACTTCAGGCGAGCTTCGGCCGTCGCTGGACTATTCTGGTCAGACGTATTGGTTTTCGGCGGACATGACCCGGCTTTTACCCGAGGGCGCGCGCACGTATTGGCCGTCTTTTGTCCGCGTTTCCGCCGGGCACTCCGTTACTGACTGGATAAACCCGGAGACAGGCGACACGCAGCGTGCCAGGCGCAAAATCCTCCTCTCGCTGGATCTCGATCCGGAGAAATTGCCGGGTGACGCGCCATTCTGGAGGACTATCAAACGCACGCTCAGCTACTATCGCTTCCCTGCTCCCGCGCTGGAGTTGACGCCCAAGCTGCACCTGTCGGCGTGGTACCGCTGAAAATGGGCGAGTCGCGGAAGTGTAGCCCGCTGCTCGCGTTGCTTGCGGTTCTTTTGGTGAATCCCGCGCTATCGGCCGCGAAGGCACAAGCATCCGCGTACGTGCCGCTTGACGACATCGCTTACACGTATGTCGACGCGTTGATGGCCCGCGGACAATTGCGCGAGCTTTCGATCCTCGAGCGCCCGTTCACTGAGGGTGCGCTGCGAATTGCAATTGACTCCGCGCGCTCGCACGCCCCCGGCGAGATCGTCGGCTCCTATCTCGACGCGCTGTACGTGGCGGTCGAGAAATACGCGGTGCGGCCGGGAGACTCCGATACGGTCGCGGCGCAGACCTTTCGCGCGCGTGGAACTGCGGACCTTTACGTCACCGCGCAGACATCGGGAAGGCGCGAGTTGATGCTCGCCGATTCGATCAGTGACGTGCGGCCCGGCGGTGCGATCCGACTCGTGATGGCCGGGGGTGCCCTCGTGGGCTTCACTCGTGCGATCATCGATACGCGACTAAACGTCGACCCGGAGTTCGCCGGCAGAAAGGACCGCACGCTCAACGCCCGCACTGAGGATGGTTATGTCGGGGGACAATGGAAATACGGAGAGATCTCACTCGGACGAGTCGGCCGGAATTGGGGCCCACCTGCGTTGTACGGTCTTATGCTCGGCAACTATGCTTACACCTACGACCATCTTTACGGGCGCATTGGAACCGATCGGATTCATTGGTCGACCGTGATCACGCGCCTGGATGACAGCGTTCCCACGACGGGTCCGGCAATCGAGCGATACTTCTCGATCCACCGCCTCGCGATCCACTGGAGAAACCTGGAGCTCGCCGGGACGGAGAGCTACGTGTACGCTGGGGCTGGTCGCGGATTCGAGCCAAGTCTGGTGAATCCGCTCAACGTCTACGCCTTGTCCTGGCGCAGCGAGCGCCAGGAAGGAAATCTTGGGTTAGGCGGCGAGTTCGGACTCCGCGCGGATCGGTTCGGCACGTTTACCGGACAACTTTTCATCGATGACCTGCAGATCGATCGCAGCTGCAACCCAGCCTGCAAGCAACCGTCATCGTACGCGGCGACTCTCTCGGCAGAAGGTTTGCCGCTGCGGGGCGACCAGCGCTGGTTCGCTTCGTACACGCGAGTGTCGAATCTGGCATACAACAACAAGAAGCCGTCAGAGAAATACGAGTTCTTTGGGGTCGGCCTCG
>DASWDV010000119.1:0-22931 GCA_036395075.1 Gemmatimonadaceae bacterium
CGTTAGGTACAAAACAGATTTCGCGCGCTCGGTGTCGAACGCCGTGCCGCTGCCAGCGGCGAGGCGATTCTCGGTGAGCTTGACGATCTCGCGCTGGTTCGTGGCGTTTCGCAGCGATACCGCGAGCTGGCGTTGGGCCCCTCGTAGCTCGAAGTAGGTGCGCGCTACTTCCGCGGCGACGCTTACCTGCAGGTCGGCGAGACCGTGCTGCGAAGATTCAACCAAGGCCGACTGTGCCTTGACGTTGCGTCCAACGCGCCCGAAGAAATCAATCTCCCACGAAGCATCAAATCCGACATCCCAGTACTGCTGCGCCGGAAGCTGGCTGGTGAGTCCCGGAACCTGAGCCATGGACTGCTGCAGCCGCGAACTACTCCCGGTTCCCGTTAGTGTCGGGACGAGATCGAATGCGGCTAGCCTTCGCGATGCGCGCGCGCTCGTGAGACGCGACTCCGCGATCCGAACATCCATGTTGGCTCGCTGCGCTTCGCGAACCAGGTTCGTGAGCATCGTGTCGCCCAGCTCGGTCCAGAATGGCGTCGACGCGACCGTGCTGCTGACATAAACCGGCTGCGCCGAAACGTCGGTGCCGCGCGGGGTGACGGGCGCCGGTGATGCAACCACTGCACTCGCGTTGTACGACGAAGGCACGGGTACTTGTGAAGCCCGATAAGCCGGTGTTGAACACGCCGCGAGAAGCGCGGCGAGCATTGGCAGAGCGTTACGCATGAGAACCACCCTCGCTGCTGGCAGCCAATGGTGGCAGCCACGGACGTAACGGCTGGACATCGTCCGGCACCGCCACTGGTTTCTGTTCGATCGGGGGACTGCCACTGCGCACGGGCGCGTGAGTCCGCGCTGCGATTCCACGCACCAACACGTAGAACAGCGGTGCGAAGACGAGTCCGAGGAACGTGACGCCCAGCATTCCTGAAAAGACCGCAATACCCATCACGCGGCGCATCTCGGCGCCGGCGCCACTCGCAACGATGAGCGGGACGACGCCCATGATAAAAGCAAAGGACGTCATCAGAATTGGGCGCAGTCTGATTCGCGCCGCTTCCAGCGCCGCGCTGAAGCGGTCGCGCCCCTGACGCTCGAGATCGCGCGCGAACTCCACGATAAGAATTGCGTTCTTACACGCGAGCCCGACCAGTACGAGTAGTCCGATTTGCGTGAAGACGTTGTTGTCACCGCGAGTCAGCCACACGCCGGCGATCGCGGAAACAAGGGACATCGGCACGATCAGAATTATTACGAGCGGTAACGACCAGCTCTCGTACTGCGCTGCCAGCACGAGGAAGACGAGCAAAATACAGAGGGGGAAAACCAGAATGGCAGTGTTTCCCGCGAGCTTCTGCTGATAGGTCAGCTCGGTCCACTCGTATCCGATTCCGTTCGGTAACGCCTCGCTCGCCAGCCGCTCCATTATTTTCACTGCCGATCCGGCGCTAGTCCCGGGAGCTGCGCTGCCGCTAATGTCTGCCGCCGGGTAGCCGTTGTAGTGAGTCACTTGATCCGGACCGTACGACTGCTTCATCGTCAACACCGAGCCGAGCGGAACCATCTCGCCGCGGTTGTTACGAACCTTGAGCTGAGCGATGTTGTCAGCATTCGCTCGATAAGGTGCGTCCGCCTGCGCGATCACCTGGTAGGTGCGACCGAACTTGTTGAAGTCGTTGACGTACTGGGAGCCGAGATAGATCTGCAGCGTCGAGAAAACGTTGTTCAGCGGGATCCCGAGCTGCTTGACCTTGTCGCGATCGACGTCGGCGAAGAGCTGAGGCACGTTGATCTGATAGCTCGAGAACGCACCGGCGAGTCCAGGAGTCTGGAAGACGCGGCCGATCAACGCCTGGGTGTTCGCATAGAGTGTCGAATCGCCCAGTCCTGCCTTGTCCTCGATCATCATCTTGAAACCGCCGATCGAGCCCAGCCCGTTCACCGCCGGCGGAGGAAACACGGCGACGAAGCCCTCCTGGATCGTTGAGAACTTCTGATTGAGCGCCATCAATATGGCGTTGCTCTTCAAATCTTTGGACTTTCTCTCTTCGAACGGCTTGAGTCCGAAGAAGATGACGCCCGCGTTTGACTTGGGGCCGAAGCTGGAGATGGAAAGTCCCGGGAATTCCACGGCGTGCTCGATACCGGGTGTCTGCAGAGCGAGATCCGTCATCCGTCTGATCACGGCTTCGGTACGGTCGAGCGATGCAGCGTCGGGCAGCTGCGCTATGGCGACGAGGTAGCGCTTGTCCTGACTCGGCACGAATCCCTTCGGCACTCTCGAGAATCCGAGAACGCCGATCAGCACGAGCACTCCGTACACCGCGAGCGCGATGACGGAGCGATGCGTCACGCGCTGTACGACGGTGCCGTAACGATTGGATGCGCGCCCGAAGAGACGGTTGAACGGATCGAACAGCCAGCCAAGCCACCGGCGCATGAAACGCGTTGGCGCGTCTTCAGCGGCCCCACGCGGCTTGAGCAGCACTGCGGCAAGCGCCGGTGACAGCGTCAGCGAGTTGAACGCCGAGATCAGCGTCGAGAAGGCGATAGTGAGGGCGAACTGCCGGTAGAACTGTCCGTCGAGGCCGCTGATGAATGCCACGGGAACGAACACCGCGGACAGCACCAGCGCGATGGCGATAATCGGTCCGCTCACTTCTTCCATGGCGCGGTGACTGGCGTCGAGAGGCGATAAGCCCTCTTCGATGTGCCGCTCCACGTTCTCGACCACGACGATGGCATCGTCGACGACGATTCCTATCGCGAGCACTAATCCGAACAGCGACAGCGTGTTGATCGAAAAGCCCGTCGCAAGCATCACAGCGAAAGTGCCGACGATCGAGATCGGCACCGCGGCGAGCGGAATGATGGAAGCGCGCCACGTCTGGAGGAACAGAACGACCACGATGACGACCATCAATGTCGCCAGCAGCAGGGTATAGATCACCTCGCGAATCGAATCGCGGACGAACAACGTCGGATCGTAAACGGAAGACCATTCGACGCCCTGCGGGAACCGGGTCTTGAGGTCGGCCATCTTCGCGCGAATGTCACTGGAGAGAGCCAGCGCGTTCGAGCCAGGGGCCTGGAATACCACGACGGCAACCGCCGGCTTGTTGTCGAGCAGCGCGCGCAGACCGTACGTTCCCGGACCGAGCTCGATGCGCGCGACATCGCGGAGGCGGGTGACAGCCCCGTCAGCGCTAGTCTTGACGATGATGTTGCCGAACTCCTTTTCGTCCGTGAGTCGGCCGCGCGCGACGACTGTCAGCTGATATGCTACCGGATCATTCACCGGCGGAGCGCCGACAGTGCCTGCGGCGACCTGAAGGTTCTGCTCGCGAATTGCCTGGACGACGTCGCTCGCTGACAAGCCGTACGATGCGACACGGTTCGGATCGAGCCAGACGCGCATGGCGTAGTCACCAGCGCCAAACACGATTACTTGGCCGGCGCCGGGAATTCTCGACAGCTCATTGCGAACGTTCAGCAGCGCATAGTTCCGCAGGTACACCGGGTCATACCGGCCGTCCGGGGAATACAGGTGCACGACCATAGTGATGTCAGGGGAGCGCTTCTGGGTGACGACACCGAGAGCGCGTACTTCCTCGGGCAATCGAGCCAGCGCCTGCGACACACGGTTCTGCACCTGTACTTGCGCGAGATCGACGTCGGTGCCGATCTGAAAGGTGACGGTGAGATTGAAAGTGCCGTCGGCCGACGCCGACGACGTCATGTAGAGCATCCGCTCGACGCCGTTGATTGCGTCCTCGAGCGGCGTGCCCACCGTCTGCGCCAGAACGGTTGGATTGGCACCCGGATATATGGCGCTGACCGTAATGGTGGGCGGCGTAACTTCTGGATACTCGCTGATCGGTAATTGCGTGACAGCGATCAAGCCACTGGCGAGAATTACGAGCGAAAGTACGACCGCGAAAATCGGACGGTCGATGAAAAAGCGTGAGAAGCGCACGAGATGAACTCCGAGAGGGCAGCGCTACCGAGCCGCCCGCGCGGGCGCGGCGGGGGCTTCGGCAACCATTGCGGCATTGGTGGCGGCGACCTTCATTCCGGGACGGACGCGCATCAGGCCATTGATCACCACGCGCTCTCCCGGCTGCAGGCCGGAATCAACCACGCGCAGTCCGTCGATCACCCGACCGAGTGTGATCGGCCGATATTCGACGGTGTTGTCGTTCTTGAGCACGAGCACGAACTTCCGGTCCTGGTCGGTGCCGATCGCCTGATCCTGAACCATGGTTGCCGTGCGGCGATCACTGCCAAGCAGTCGCACCCTCGCGAACATTCCCGGAGTGAAAGCGCGGTTGACATTCGATAGCACCGCGCGAACGCGAATGGTACCGGCGCCACCGTCGACACGGTTGTCGACGAAGTTGAGTCTTCCCTCGTGCGGGAACCCGGACTCGTTCGCCAGACCGATCAGCACGGCGCGGCCATTCGAGCCGGCGGCCTGATTGCCGATGTATTTGAGATAAGCCTGCTCGTCAGCGTCGAAGTACACGTAGATCGGATCCAGAGACACGATCGTCGTGAGCAAGGTCGGCGAAGGCGGGCCCGCCTGCACGACGTTGCCCGGCGTGATTTCGGCGCGACCAACCCGACCCGAGATGGGCGCGCGGACGACCGTCCACTCCAGGTTCAATCGCGCGACGCGGAGCGCTGCTTCGGCGGCACGGATCGCGGCGTCGCCTTCGGCGCGGCCGCTGGTACGCGCGTCGAGCTCCTCGCGCGAAATCGCCTGAGAGCTGACGAGTTTCTGCGCGCGCTCAACCTCCATTCCCGCCAGCTGGTTCCGAGTCCGTGCCTGCGCGAGCACGGCCTCGGCTCTCGCGGCTTCGGCTTCATAAGGACGCGGATCGATTGCGAACAGGACGTCGCCCTGATGCACAGTTGCGCCTTCGACGAATCCGACTCGCTGCACGAATCCACCGACGCGGGGTCGGACTTCGACCGCGTTCACAGCCTCGAAATGTCCGCTGAACTCGTCCCAATCGGCGACGACGCGCTGGATCGCCGGCGCAACGGTTACCTGCGGCGGCGGCATCGGTGGCGCGTCCTTGTGGCATCCGGCCAGTACGAAAGTCGCGGCGGCGGCGAACCCGCTGGTGCGAGCTCTGAGGGAAACGGATCTGGCGCGAGAGAACGTGGAACTCATTGTGCACTGCTCCTTGGCATCGGCCTGCTGAATCGGTGAACGCAACTGCCACTACGAACTGATCCCACTATCGACTTCTCCGGGAACGCATTATATGTTACCGAACGGTAACATTTACCCGTCGCCCCTATGTTACCGCTCGGTAACATTTTAGTCAAGGAGGGGTAGAAAGTATCGTGCAAACAGATATTCCCAATCGCGGGACCAAAAACAGGAATAAGGGTCGATCCACGCTGCCGGTGCGCGAGCGCATTCTCGTCGCGGCCGGGGACCTTTTCCACAAGCAGGGTATCCGCGGCGTCGGCGTAGAGGCTATCGCGGAGGCCGCGCAAACCAACAAGATGACCCTTTACCGCTACTTCGACTCGAAGGACGAGCTCATTGCGGAATGGGTGCGTGGAATCATCGCTCATAAGGAAGAGGAGTGGAAGGACCTCAACGCCAAACATCGTGGAGACCCGCGCGGCCTTCTCCAGGATTGGAGTCAGCGCACTGCCGCAAAGCTCCGCGCCATGGAGGAGCGGGGATCCGCCCTTGGCAATGCCTTCGCCGAGCTCCCTGATCCGAATCATCCCGCGCGGCGTGTGATCCAGGAGCATAGGCTCCGGGAGCACAAGCGGATTCTGCGGCTTTGCAAGGCAGCGGGCTTTCAGGACCCGAGCCTCGCTGCCAATCTCTTTTCCATGCTGGTGGAGGGAGCTCACTCGTGCGTCCAATGCGTTGGAATGCGGCAGATCGGCGAAGACCTGGTCACGCTCGTCGACCGCATGGTCGCCAACAGTCGCAACGAGGCGCCTGCGCGCTTGTAGAGACCCGTGGCCGGTTTCGAAACTCAAATCGCTCACATTGAGTCGTCGATCGACGGCCGGCGAAATCGACACCAACGCGAATATTCTTTTCGAGCCGCTTTCGCGGCTCGAAAAGATGTAGCCGGTGGCACCCTACATGGTGCGAGTGTGCCGCGAAGCGCGACAATTATCTACGCGGCACCAGCCTTTGTGCGATGTACGACGCCCACGGCGCACCACGATGCTGGCCAGCGTTCGACAGGACGACGACGATCGTCCCATCGGCAAGAATTCGAGCGATGCTGCTGCTGCCCGCGTCGCCCATGCCCGAGTGCATCAGTTCAGCGACCCTCCCGTTCCGGACATAGACGCGCGTGCCATAACCGTAATGAATCTCGAAAGGTGGCTCGCTTCGAACATGCATGAGAGGCGATTCGAGCTCCCGACTTTCCGCGAAACCGAAAAGGCGCGCGCTGTGGATCGCCGTAACCCACCGATAGATGTCTCTTGCCGTGCTACGCATTCCATTCGCGCCCTTGTGTCCCCAATCCCCACCCTGAAAGCCAGTCGACCGCATGCGCGCTGGTCGCAGCAGCTCCCGGTCTACGTACTTTTCCCAGGTCTCTCCTGAGGCGGCCTCGACGATCGCTGCCAGTAGCTCGTAGTCATCGTCCATGTACCGGTAGTGAGTTCCAGGAGGGTATTCCAGACGCTGCGAAAGGATCGCCGTGACAGCTCCTTCGCGCCGCATTATCCCCGCGCCGGCGGAGTTTCCTCCCAGCCCGGACGTGTGAGTCAAAAGATGAAAAATCGTGATATCGCGCTTTTGCTCGGGAGCGTGCGGGAAAAAGTGCGAGATGGGATCGCTGAACGAGAGGCGATGCTCCGACCGTAGCTTCAGGATTGCCGCGGCGGTGAAGCCCTTGGTCACCGAACCGATGTTGAAAGCGCTCGCGACAGTGAGCGGCTTTCCGACTCGCGGCGAATATGCTCTGTCGAGCAAGACTGAGCCGCCCTTTGCGACGAGGACGACGCCGGAAAATCCGCTATCCTGCTGCGCGCGGACAAGCGAGTCGAGCCGGCTGGTGGACTGCCCGCCAAGCTGCGCACATGGAAGGAGGAGCAATACGAGGAGCGTCTTGATCACTCGCTTCTCACCTGGCGCTGAGTAATTCGCCGCGAGTTAGCGGATGAGCGCTACCGCGGTGAGAATTGCCGCCGCGACAAATGACTTGACGTAAATCGCGCGCGCCTGACTTCTCACCTGGTGCAGCTCCGCCGCGTCCGTGATGGGCTGAGGACCTTCGTCCATATCGCGCTGACCGCGCGATGCGAGCCTCACTCACGTCTTATCGCGTGATTGGAAGTAGCCAAGCGCGCCGATAAAGAAGGGGAAAAACAGAAGAAGACTCCAAGCCGGCCGCGCACCGAAATAAACCAAGAACCCGCTGCTCGCGACTCCCACAACGAGTGCGACGATTCCAACACCCAGCCGCTTGCGTCGCTCGCGCGGCCCAAGGTTGGCCACGCATATCGACGGAGAAATGCCCACTTGGCTCCTCGAAACTTTGCCCTAACGGTGAGGGGCTGGGTCGGCATGGTCAACCCTGAAGTTCTTGGTAGCGGGCAAGGCTCCCGTTGGTGCGGCTACGAGCGACCCGAGCTCGAGCGCGATCAGGTGGAGCGCACTGTCCAGAAGATTCCTGTGCCCGGTTTCGTGGATCCAGCTGCTCGCACCGGACGGATGCGGCAGCGGGATCACTACCGATCGCCCACCGGCGTGCTCGACCATCCGCTTCGTTCCAATCAACAGGGCGAGCGGCAGTTTGGGCAGGAACCGCTCGATCGCGAGCCTGCCCACGGGAATGACCAGCTTTGGCTGAATGATGCGCAGCTCACTCTCTAACCAGGCGGAGCAGCTCAATTGTTCCTCGCGCGAGGGCACGCGGTCGCCGCGGCCGCTCGGATGTGCACCTGGATAGCAGCGCGTTACGGCGGAGATGTAAATGCGATCGCGGGCCGTCAACTCGTCGATTCCTGCTCGCTCCAACCACCCGAATAACGTTCTGCCAGCACGCCCGGAGAACGGCTTTCCGCTGTCCGCTTCCACTTTTCCGGGAGCCTGGCCAATCAGCATCGCGTGTGGCCTCGATGCGCGAGAGACGATCGGCGTGATCTCGGAACCAAATCCGCAGCGGCGACATCCGGCGAGCGCCGTCCGATGCGCGTCGAGGGCACGAGATCTCTGCGTGGCGTTCATACCTATTTATACACCCGCCTCAGCCCGCGGTTGACACGAGGTCGCGCATTTGCCTCTCTTCGAGTATCCGCGCGTGCACCTCGGTGACAGCCGTCCGCTCGATGAGCTCACGTACGTTGTGGGCTCGAATTCCGCCACCAGCCACGACCGTGATCCTTCCGCTGGCCTGATCGACCAGCGCCGCAATCGTGTCCGAGCCCTCGAGTGCGGTCGCCGCTCCCCCGGACGTAAGGATTCGTGTGGCGCGCAGCCCGACGAGCTGCTCGAGGGCCTCATCGAGATTGGGAGTCAAGTCGAACGCGCGGTGGAAGGTTACCGGAAGTCCGTTTGCAGCATCAAATAGGGCGCGTGTCTGCGCGATGTTCACGCTGCCATCGGCGGCCAGCGCACCAGTTACGATTCCCGCGACGCCCATGTTGTGCGCTAGCTCAATGTGGCGCACCATCGCATCGAGCTCACTCTCGGTGTAAACGAAGCTCCCGGCGCGCGGCCGGATCATGACCAAGACCGGAATGCGGCATTGCTCCATTACGGCCGTCGTCAGCTCCGCGCTGGGCGTAGTGCCGCCATCCTTCAAATTCGCGCACAACTCTATCCGCCCCGCGCCGGCATGTTCGGCCGCTAGAACGGACTGAAGCGTCTCCGCAGCTGCTTCGACGAGGGTCAACGTTGAGTGGCGGTTCGGTTCATCCCACTTGGCGCGAGGAATAGCTGCGGAATCGATAATCCGACCGTGCCAAATAGGAAGAGAAGGGAGGCGAAGGGCAATGCGTGTTACGCTCGAGCAGCAACGGGCGTCGAAACTGATACCGCACGATACGGCAGCACCTCCACGACTCTCTCATCCCTCGCGATGGCAGCAGAAAACGCGCTCGATAGCTGGACATCTTCTTGGCCCGACGCTCTGGCGTTCCTCGTGGGTCTTGCCGTCGCGCGGTGGGCTGCCTGGACCGCGGGCGATCTGGTATGGAGTCTTTGGTTGTCGAGCCTCGTGGTTGGCTACGCCACTATTGTCTGGATGATCTGCCAGCCGGTATCGGAGCTGGTCCGCGCGTCCTGGCGCGATCGCGCGCTGGTTGATGCCGACCCGCGGTCACTGAGGATTTTCTGGCTCATTCTGCTCATCGCCGCGCTCTTCTTTCTGGCCTTTTTTACAATTCATTTCGGCGGGTTTCATTACGTACACTCGCAATTCCTCATCTACTTTTTCCCGATCGATACTGGCAGAGGACCTGCTTACGCTTCGCACGCCGACATGTCGACCTACCTCGAGGTTGCGCGGCGTTACTGGACGTTCCTGCCCTCGGCGTTCATCGCCCACCGAGCCGCCTTTCTCAGAAAACCGCTTTCCTTGGGGCGCGACCTTTCCATCACCTCGCTCGGCAACGGAAACAAGTTGGGCGACTTGTTCTCAGAGCCATACCGGAACGTAATCCGGATGCACTTTCTGATTTTCTTCTTCTTCTTCGTGCATTTTGCGCGACTTGAGAACTTTGCCGTCTACGCGGTGGTATACGCCGTCTACTTTTTTCCGTGGCGACTGGTTCGTCGGCCACAACCCGTGGTCGTTCCTGTCTCGCCCGCCGGCCGGTAGAAAAAGGGCGGCCGCGTCCCAATCGCGACGGCGACTAGGCGCATCGATTTGGATTCGCGCCCAGGATCTAGATTCGGCCCATCAATAGAAGAATCAGCACGATTATGAGAACGAGCCCGAGCCCACCACTTGGGTAATAGCCCCAACCCCGGCTGTACCCCCAACTGGGTATAGACCCGAGTACCAGCAGAACCAACACGACAATGAGGATCGTGCCAAGCATGGAACCTCCCAGAAATAGAGTGACCGCTGAACCGTGGGATCGGACGAGGTCCTAGGTACGATCCTACGCCACCCAGAGCAGCGGCTGAGCCGGTGCCTGCTTTGCAATTTCCAAGCGACGTACACGTCTTTGAGGGGATTAGCCGATGAGCTCCGTCGGCCACTCGTCTGCGCGGCTAGCGGCGCGTTGGATTCCACAGCCTTACCGCAATTTCACTCGTCTCCGTAATCCAGCTTGGTGGGCCGCACCGCGCAGTGCTCCCCGCAACCCATGCGGTACCGATTGCGCGCGAACCAGCGGTACAACCTGTCGACGAGCGGGCGGACGAGAGGAATCTTGAAGAGCCATGAGATCAACCGTCCTTTCGGCAGCACCTTCAGTAACTCTTCGAGTGCTGCCGCGGCTTGCCACGTTTTCCCATCGCGCGAGCGAATCACCTGAACCGATTCCGTGTACGACCGCGCGGGAATCCACGGAAACCTCTCCCGGACCCCTGGTGCCTGCGACGGAATAATTTCGAGCTCGTCGTTTCGATCCCACTTGGCCAACACGTTGACCATCTTGCCGCAGACTTTGCAGTGGCCGTCGTAGATCACCGTGTAGCGTCGGCCGGGTTGGCCGATGGTCACGGAGCCTGACTCCTCTGCTTGCTCGCCAGCGATAGTGAACCGAACGACGGGCACGCTCACGGGGCGCTCGCCGGTTTTGGCTGGCCGACCGCCTGGGCCAGCGCCGACGACGATTGACCGCCACCTCGCGACGATTCGATCGCGACTGGCGCCTCGATGGTTACTGACTCGCTGCCGACAGTCTCGATCGAGATTTCCGGTGCATGCGTCAGCGTGTGATGTACGCCGCAGAGGTTCGCCGCCCTCACCACTCGCGGCCACAGCTCCGGGGCCAGCGTTGGCCAATCGAGCTCGACCTTCATCGCGCCGAGCCGATGCTCGCCTTCGACAAATGTCCAGCTGACGCCGACCTTGAGATCATCGACTCCGATGTTCTTGTTCGACGCCCAGCTTTGGAGTACGGCGAAGGTGCACATGCCGAGCGCGCTACCGAGCATGTGAAACGGGGAATAGCTTCGATCGCGCGAATCGGCCTCAATGGTCAGCTGTCCCGCTGTTGGCTCGATCCTCAGCGATTCTTCGCCTGTCAACATGATCTTCATTTGCGCGTGGTCCCCCCCCCGCTGGCTGCTGCTGCGTCAAGCAATGGAGCGTACCCAAGCCCCAAACGAGATCGACGGCGTGAATTCCGGTCACCATGCGCCGGGGAAATGCTTCGGCGATTCCATTGAGCGCTACGCGATCGTTCGGATCGTTGAATGTCGGTACAAGAACGGCGCCATTGGCGACGTAGAAGTTGGCGTAGCTGGCCGGCAGCCTCTCGCCGTTCATGGTTACCGGACGAGGGAACGGAATCGTGATGATTTTGAGGGGGCGGGTCTTTGCGGCGACCTTCAGGCGGCGAAGATTATCTGCCGATCGCGCGTGATTCTCGTCCGAGGGATCGGGCTCGTACGCCAGGATCACCGTCTCTCTCGAAGAGAAACGCGCGATGTCGTCGATGTGGCCGTGGGTGTCGTCCCCAACCGCGCCTTCGCCCAGCCATATGGTATCTGTGACGCCGAGATATTGCGCGAATGTCCGCTCATACTCCGCGGCGGTCATGCCTGGGTTCCGTACCTGGACGTCCGTCAACAGCCACTCCTCTGTCACAAGCATCAAACCAGCGCCGTTGACTTCGATTCCACCGCCCTCGAGAACCAGGGGTTTGCCGTTGTCGGGTCGAACGGCTTCCGTCCGCGGCAACCCGGTGATGCGCTCGATGACGCGACCGATCTCCGCATCCTTGCTGTAATTGTCGTATTTCGCCCAGCCGTTGAAAGCCCAATCGACGAGCTCGACAGCTCCGTCCGCGCGGAGCACGCAGGTTGGCGCCGAGTCGCGGAGCCAGACACGGTCGTTGGGCGCGATGTGCAAGCGGTACTTGTCGGCGCGATCCTTCACGCCGTGGGCGCCGAGCAGCGTACGCGCGTTCTCCGCAACCGCCTCGTTGTGACAAAGAATCTCCACGCGATCGAAATCGCTCAGTGTGCGAACGATCTCCGCGTACACCCACGGGATCGGGGCGAGCTTGCCCGGCCAGTCCGGCTCGTGGTGCGGCCAGGCGATCCAGGTTGCATCGTGCTTCTCCCACTCGGCGGGCATTCGCCGCGCGAGCGACAGATCCATAACCAAAGCGCCGCTTCCCTGTGGAGCGGCGCTTTTTCTGCTGCTGGCCCGCGCGGCGGCGGCTCCGCGGACACGCTTCGTCATCCGATGTATCGGTTGAGAATCGGCGCGTAGGCGTCGATGCGACGGTCGCGCAGAAATGGCCAATTGCGTCGCGTACTTTCGATGAGCACCCTGTCGCATTTCGCCACCAACACCGCGGGCTCTGTCCCGGCCTCGGCGAGAATTCGTCCGAACGGATCGGAGATGAAGGAATGTCCGAAGAACTCGATTCCCTCGGTGCCCGGCTCGTCCTCGTGCCCCACGCGATTGGGCGATGCGACGTACACGCCGTTGGCGATTGCGTGAGCGCGTTGCGCGGTGCGCCATGCGTCGACCTGCGCTTCGCCGTGTTCAGCTTTTTCCGAGGGATGCCACCCAATCGCGGTGGGATAAAAAAGAATCTCCGCGCCGAGGAGACTGGTGATGCGCGCAGCCTCCGGGTACCACTGATCCCAGCATATCAGCACGCCGATATCGGCGTAGCGCGTTTTCCAGACGCGAAAGCCGCTCGCGCCCTTGTGGTCGCCGTCATCCGCCAGGTGCGAATCGCCAGGCGTGAAATAAAATTTCTCGTTGAACAACGGGTCGTCAGGGATGTGCATCTTGCGATAAGCGCCCAGCAATGAGCCATTGGCGTCGATCACAGCGGCGGAATTTCGGTAGACACCGGCGGCCTGCCGCTCGAATATCGGCACGATGATCACGAGCTCGAGCTCGCGCGCCAGTTTTCGCATCCGTTCGATCGTCGGACCCGGGATGGGCTCGGCGAGATCGAAGCGCTCATGCTTCTGTGACTTGCAGAAGTAGGGCGCGTTGAAAAGCTCCTGCAGACAAACGATCTGGGCTCCCTGATCGGCGGCTTCGCGGACGCGGGATTCTGCGCGCGCGACATTCTTTTCCACGTCGCCCGCCACCGCTTCCTGAACGATTCCCACAGTGAACGAAGCAGATTTGGCCATGAGTGGAAGGTTAACCGCTTGCGCCTGCACAGGAAGTGGCCGCGCGTTAGGTTAGAGTGTCGACGCCACTAGAGACCAATGCAGGCAGACGAGCCCGAAACCACGAACATGCCGCAGCGCTCGGCGTCAAGCGAGGAGCGCCGCCTCCGACGCAGCGCCGGGATCAACAAAGCATTCCGCGCGATCAAGGCGCAGCACGCCTCCAATCGATCGAAAATGGAGGTGCTCGCTGACCGGATGATCGGCTTCGCGAGCTCGACACCGTTTCTCGTCATTCACGCCATCGTGTTCGTCGGCTGGATTTACTGGAACCTGCCGTTCTCGGGTTTGCCAAAGTTCGACACGTATCCGTACGGGATGCTTACGACGATCGTGTCCCTCGAAGCAATTTTTCTCTCGATCTTTGTGTTGATGACGCAGAGCCGCGAGTCACGGATTGGAGAGCTGCGCGAAGAGCTAACGCTGCAGGTGAACTTGCGTATGGAGGAGGAGATCACCAAGACTCTTCACCTCGTCGCGGGTCTGTATTCACGGCTCAATCTCGCACTCGCGGATGATCCGGACCTCAGGGTGATGCTGGAGCCGCTGGATCCGATCCGAATGGAGCAGGATCTCACCGAGCAGATAAGCGCGTCGATGCCGCAGTTCAAGTTTCGCAAGCGTAAGGTCGTGACTAAGACCGCTCCCTAAACGACGAACATCGCGATGGCGGCGACGAACATTGCCGCGGTTGTCACGCCGACGGTAAAACGACCCAGCCGCGAGCTCGTCTGCCCGGCCATGATTCTTCGATCGCTGGCGACGATCAGAATCCCCAGGAGAAGGAACGGCGCAAGTAGTCCGTTGATCACCGCGCTCCAATACAACGCCTTTACCGGATTCAGATGGGCAAACTCCATCGTGATTCCTCCGATCATCGCGAGCGCCAGCACTGCGTAGAAGCGGCGAGCTTTCGGTAGCCGCTCGTCGATCCCTTCGTGCCAGTGAAAAGTTTCTGCCATCGCGTAGGCTGCTGACCCAGCCAGAGTTGGAATTGCGAGCATGCCCGTGCCCACGAGTCCAGTCGCATAAAGCAGTGTCGCAAACCTGCCGGCGAACGGACGAAGTGCAAGCGCGACCTCTTTTGAGGTTTGTGGGGCGGTGATTCCATGCACGTGGAGGGTTAGCGCTGTCGTCAGGATGATGAAGAACATGACGAGATTGGAAAAAAAGGTGCCGATCCCCACGTCGATTTTCCGGTTCGTGATTTCCGCCGACGTCGCACCACGTCGCTGCGCCAGTGTGTGACGACCCATCGACTTTTCTTCTTCGACTTCCTCGGAGGCCTGCCAGAAGAACAGGTACGGACTGATCGTGGTTCCGAGAATCGCAACGACGGTTGCCCAGCCGGACCGGCTGTGGGGTAACGTCGGAGTCGCTGCTTCTCGAAGGATCAACCGCCAGTCGGGGTGCAGGCGGACTGCCGTCAGAACGTAGGCGAAGAGTACGAGCGCCAGCCATTTGAGGACCTGCGCCAGCGCGACGTAGCGGAGACGTATCGTCGCCCACGTGATGAAGAGACCGAACACAACTACCCAAATCTGGGCGCCGACTTTCGTCAGTAGCTCCATCGCGTCGGCCATTCCGGCGAGGTCGGCGCCAATGTTGATCGTGTTGGCCAGAAAGAGAGCACCCGCGACCACTGCGAGAACGTTCCGCGGGAATTTGGCGCGGAGGGTAGACGCAAGGCCGCGTCCCGTCACCATCCCGAGACGGGCGCACATGCTCTGGACCGCCGCCATGAGTGGCCACGTTGCGAGCGATGTCCAAAGTATGCTCGTGCCCAGTTGCGCGCCCGCGATCGAATACGTGGCGATTCCCGATGGGTCGTCGTCCGCTGCACCACTGACGAGACCCGGGCCCAAGGCTCGCCAAACATCCCGGACGCCGCGAGGGTTTCCTTTCAACGCGGTTCGAGAAAAGGGTTCTGACATTGCCGCATTCGGATTGAAGGCGGTCCAGTAGCGGTTGACTACGTCGGAGCGCGCTCGCGGGCTACAAGCTGCCTGAGCACGTAAGGCAGAATTCCGCCATGTCGGTAATAACTCATCTCCTCCGGAGTATCGATCCTCGCGACCGCCTGGAATCTCACCTCATTCCCGTCGCTCGAGCGCGCACGCACGGTTAGAATCGCGCGCGGCTTCATGTCATCCGTCATCCCGTCGATCTCGAACGTCTCGAATCCGGTGAGGCCAATCGTCTGCCGGGTCTGGCCCGGCATGAACTCCAGCGGGATAACTCCCATACCGACAAGGTTGGAGCGGTGAATTCTCTCGAACGATTCGGCGATCACGGCCCGCACTCCGAGGAGAAGCGTGCCCTTCGCTGCCCAGTCGCGCGACGAACCGGTGCCGTACTCCTTGCCGGCGATGATCACTAGCGGCGTCCCGACCTTCTGGTACTCCATCGCCGCTTCGTAAATCGAAAGCGGCTTCTCATCCGTTTTGCGCGTCGTCCAGCCTCCCTCGGTTCCCGGCGCCAGCTCGTTGCGCAAGCGGATGTTGGCAAAGGTTCCGCGCATCATCACTTCGTGATTTCCGCGCCGCGCGCCGTATGAGTTGAAATCGATAGTCTTCACGCCCTGCTCGATCAGCCATTTGCCCGCTGGACTCGAGGCGGGAATCGACCCGGCCGGGGAGATGTGATCCGTCGTGATCGAATCACCAAACATTCCAAGCAAGCGCGCTCCCTTGATTCCGCGGATTCCCGGCGGCGCGAGCGTCATTCCCTCGAAGAACGGCGGATTCTTTACGTACGTCGAGCTCGGATCCCACGCATACAGGTCTCCTTCCGGAACCGGCAGGCTCCGCCAGTTGTCGTCACCATGAAAGACGTTCGAGTACTGCGCTTTGAACATCTCCGCCTTCACCGAACGAAGAATCTCGTCTTCGACTTCCTTGGGACTTGGCCAGAGATCGCGCAGAAACACCGGGCCGCTCTTTCCGACGCCGATCGGCTCGGTGTTGAAGTCGATGTCCATGCGGCCCGCGAGCGCGTAAGCAACCACGAGCGGCGGCGACGCGAGGTAGTTGAAGCGCGTCAGCGGATTGATGCGTCCCTCGAAGTTGCGGTTCCCCGAAAGCACTGCGGCGACCACCAGTTTGTTCGCTTCGACCGCGTCGGCGATCGGCTGCGGCAACGGGCCCGAATTTCCAATGCACGTCGTGCAGCCGAAGCCGACGACGTTGAAGCGAAGTTGCTGCAGCGCACTCATCACGCCGGCCTTCTTGAAGTAGTCCGTCACGACTTTCGAGCCGGGCGCGAGGCTGGTCTTTACCCATGGCTTCGACGAAAGACCCTGAGCGACGGCGTTCCTCGCCAGCAGTCCGGCTGCCAGCATTACACTTGGATTGGAGGTGTTCGTGCAGCTCGTGATTGCTGCGATCACGATCGAGCCGTGTCGAATCGAGAACTTTTCGCCATTCATCTCGACGGAGACGCTCGAATTCGCGCCAGCCTGTTCGTGTGGGTCCGTTGCGACGACCGCGGGCGATAACTGCGGCGATGCGGCGACGGCCATAGCCTGCTTCGCCGCCGCCACTGCCGCGACTGTTCCAGTGCGCTCGAGATCTGCTTCCAGCGCCTCCTTGAACATCATCTTGGAGAGCTTGAGCGGAACTCTGTCCTGCGGACGCTTCGGTCCGGCGAGGCTGGGCTCGACCGTCCGCAGATCGAGCTCCAGAGTATCGCTGAACAACGGATCCTGGGTTTCGTCGGTACGGAAAATCCCCTGTGTCTTTGTGTAAGCCTCGACGAGCTGGACCTGCGCTTCGTCGCGTCCAGTGAATCGCAGGTAGTTGATCGTCTCGGCGTCGATCGGGAAGAAACCCATCGTCGCGCCGTACTCAGGCGCCATGTTGCCGATTGTCGCGCGATCCGCGAGGGAAAGACTGGACAACCCAGCGCCATAAAACTCGACAAACTTTCCGACGACTTTTTTCTTGCGCAGCATCTCGGTGACCGTAAGCACCAGGTCGGTCGCGGTGGCGCCGGGCGGAAGCTTGCCGTGGAGCTTGAACCCTACCACTTCCGGAATGAGCATCGATACCGGCTGACCGAGCATCGCCGCCTCGGCCTCGATTCCCCCGACGCCCCAGCCAAGCACGCCGAGTCCGTTGATCATCGTCGTATGCGAATCGGTACCGACGAGCGAATCGGGGTAAGCGTAGATCTGCTTGCCAACGGTTTCGGTGAAAACCGCTTTCGCCAGATACTCGAGGTTGATCTGGTGGACGATTCCGGTGTCGGGCGGAACGACGCGGAAGTTGTGCAATGCCTTCTGTCCCCAGCGCAGAAAAGCATAGCGCTCCTGGTTCCGCTGGAATTCGAAATCGGCGTTGATGAGAAGCGCTGCTTCGGATCCGTACTCATCGACCTGAACCGAGTGGTCGATCACGAGGTCAACCGGTTGAAGGGGATTGATCAATCGTGCGTCGCCGCCAAGTCGGGCAAGAGCGTCACGCATGGCGGCGAGATCGACGACCGCGGGCACGCCGGTGAAATCCTGGAGCAGCACCCGCGCGGTGCGGAATGCGATCTCTTTTTCGACCTTGCCCTTTACGTCCCAGCTGGCGAGGGCGCGCACATCGTCCGGCTTGACGAATTTGCCGTCTTCGTTTCTGAGCAGGTTTTCGAGAAGGATCTTGAGGCTGAAGGGGAGTCTCGCGGTATTCCCGCCCGCGAGTTGGGAAAGGGAGTCCAGCCGAAAGATCGTGTACTGCCGACCCGCAACGTCCAGCGTTGATCGGCTACCGAAGGAATTCGGGTGTGTCATTGTTTTTTTCCGAACTTGGCGGCGTCAGTGCGCTGGCCAGTGGGCGCGGAGCCGCTGCCGGGCGGACATCGCGGCTCGGCAGGCTGACTACAATCTAATAGAAAGCTGCGTCACGCATCTAGCCAGTCTTCCGTGTCGTCGGTTCACTGGTTGGATCGACCGTGGTTTTCTTCTCATCGGACGTTCCCAGATCCAGCCGCGTCGCCTGAATCGCGTACGTTGGGCAATGGTGTACGAAGTCGCCGTCCGCCGGCGACCATTCGACGACGGGCGTCAACGGGTACGCCTTCTGCTGCGCGTCCATCGCCATCGTGTCGGGCGCCAACGCAGTGCACAGCGTGCAGCCGATGCACTTCTCTCGATCGACTGTGATCTGCATCGGCCGACGCGGAAAGACGCCGATCCCCCATGTAATGCATTCCTCGTAGTGCTTGCAGGCGTCCATCGCCGCGATGTAGCCAGCCTCGAGCAGCTCGTCGGTGTGTGCGAAACTGAACCAACCGATGTGATTGACCTTGGGCCTGATGAGGATCATCGGCGGACGAGTCCACGTGCTGAACGGCGCCAGTTGCAACGCATGCATCATCGTCGTCGCGGCGCGCATGTAGATCGACGCGAACCCCGCGGTGGCGATGTCGTTCTCCGGCTCCAGATCGCTCGATCCAGTATCGACCGCGATCACCGCGTCCATTCCCCGGCCCGCGATCGATACCGGAAGGTTGTCGATCACGCCGCCATCGACGCACAGGCGTCCCTCGATCATGCCCGGCGGATAGAACCCAGGTAGCGCGCACGATGCGTACACAGCGTCGACGACGCTCACGTTGCGGAGTCCCGGAAGCCCCCAGACTACTTGTGAGCCGCGCTCGATGTCCACGGTGTTGACGAGAAGCTTTCTTTTAAGCTGGTCGAAACGCTTCTCCGTTACCACGCCTCTGACGACGTTTCTGAGCGGCTCGTCGAGATAAATCGCCGGAGAGTGCTGACGCTCGAGCAGTATTCCCATGCGGTTGACCCGAAAAAGGTCGCGTCGCTTGAGCGCTCGCGCCCGGTCCGCCATCTCGGTGACATCCATTCCGCGCGCGTACGCCGCGCCAATCAACGCGCCGATGCTCGTGCCGGCAACTACCGTCGGCTCGATCCCCATTTCCTGGAGTGCGCGAAAAACGCCGATGTGCGCAAATCCCTTGAGCCCACCGCCCCCGAGGACGAGCGCGATCTTTGGGGCCGCGGTGCGCGGCTTGGCGGGAGTGGCGCGTTTCAGGTTGCGTGGTGTGTGGCGGGCCATGCTAAGGTCGGGTGCGGGAAGCTATAATGTACTGACTGACATCACACACTCAGAGTAAATCGATGAAGTCCGGAAACGACCGCCTGCACGATCCCCTGCTGGCCTTCCGCGAGGAGTTTCCGATCCTCGAAAAGACCACTTACCTCGTCTCGAATTCCCTCGGCCCCATGCCACGCAGCGTGCCCGGGAAACTCGCCGAGTACGCACGTGACTGGGGCGAGCTGGGAGTGAAGGCGTGGAATCGGGGCTGGTGGGAGCGCCCGGTGGAAGTTGGCAACGAGATCGCTCCACTCGTCAACGCCGATGACGGCGAGATCGTGATGATGCCCAACGCCACGATCGCCCAAACAGCTGTCCTCTCGTCGATCGATTTCTCGAAGGAGCGCGACACCGTCGTGATGACGGAGCTCGATTTTCCGTCCGTACGTTACGCCTATGCCGAGATGGCGGAGCGTCTCGGCGCGCGCGTAGTGGTCGTTCGCTCGGACGACGGAATCGGCATCGCTCGTGACAGGCTGCTTGCGGCGATCGACGAGAGGACGCGCCTCGTCGCTGTGTCCCACGTGCTGTTTCGGAGCGCCTATCTGATGGACGTAGACTCGATCTGCCAACGCGCGCACGAAATGGGAGCTCTCGTTTCGCTGGATTCGTTTCACGCGGTCGGCATCGTTCCGGTTGACGTCAAACGGACCAAGCCGGATTTTCTTACCGGTGGCGTTCTCAAATGGTTGTGCGGCGGACCGGGCGCCTGTTTTCTCTACGTGAGCCCAGCGGTCCGCGACAAGCTCAAACCGGCACTCACCGGTTGGCAGGCGCACTCGCGCCCCTTCGCCTTCGAGGAAGAGATGGAATACACGACGGGCGCCTTCAGGTGGCTGAATGGCACACCCGTCATTCCCGCGCTCTACGCGGCAGCCGAAGGCCCGAAGATTCTCCGGCGCGCCGGGATGGCCGCCATTAGGGAGAAAAGTCTCCGCCTCACTTCGCGGCTGATCGAGCTCGCGGACGCCCGCGGCTACACCGTGAACGCAGCGCGCAACGCGCAATCGAGGGGAGGAACCGTCGCGTTGGATGTCCCCCATGGGTATGAGGTCACCCAGCACCTTCTGTCGCAAAACATACTGGTCGACTATCGCGTGGGTGCTGGTATCAGGATTGCCCCACACTTCTTCACCAAAGCAGAGGAGGTGGAGGAGGCTGTTTCCGAGATCGACAAGGCTCTCGAGAGCGGCAGTTGGCAGCGCTTCTCGGAGAAGATTGCCGTCGTCACCTGAGCCGTGCTGGCCTCGGATGTTACTACCTTGAACAATGCAGTGTCTAAAGAGTACAATAGACTTATACTCGACTCCTCGGAGGGTGCGTAGTAATGCCAACACCTTTTTTGAGTTCTGAAGAGTACGACGAGAGAGCGCATCAGCTGTATAACGAAGGACAGTATGACGAAGCTCTAGACGTACTCAAAGAGGGACTCGGCCTCTATCCGAACTCTGTGGAGCTCCACATAGGAGTTGGCTACGCCCACCACGCCCGCGAAGACTACGCCTGGGCACGACGCAGCTTCGAGGAAGCACTGGTTCTCGACCCCGATCACGAGGACGCGCTCGCGGGGCTCGGTGAGACTCTTCTAAAATTCGGTCAGCAGGATGCCGCGCTGCGCAGCTTCCGTCACACCCTGGAATTAGGATACCAGGATGATGTCGAGCTGATGCTGCAGATCGGACGTGCACTGTTCAGGGAAGGCCTCATCGAGGAATCAAAGCAGTTCTTCGAGATCGCCGCGCAACAGACGCCGGATGCCGCCGAGGCCGTGTCGTGCATTGGCTACGCGGAGCACCGTTTGGGCAACGACGAGATCGCCATCTCGACCTTGCGTCGTGCGCTGCAGATGGATCCCGATCACACTGAAGCCCGCATTTATCTTGGCAACATCTTCTACGACCGCGGCGACTACGAGGCGGCGCTCTACCACCTCGATCGCTCGACTCCAGAGGATCACTGGGACGAGCTCGGGATCTGGAGGCTGATCGAGCTGAAGAAGATGATCTATCGTCTGCGCGACAACGATCCGGAGCTGCGTCCCTGGGAGGATAGGCTGCGCGATTTGTCCGGCGAGCTCGACGACATCGACGAGATGTTGGCCGAGATCGAGGCAAAGCACATGGATGCGGCGCAGACGGAGGCAAAAGGGCAGCTCGAGCTGTTCGGCGCCCTCCTTTCCAGTTTCGCGGACATCAAAACAACGCCCGAGTCCCACCGCATCAAACTCGACGATGGCAACACATTTGAAGGGACGTGGGAAGAAATCGTCGACAAGATGCGCGATGCAAATTGCCTCAAAGAGAGTCCAAAACCGGAGCAGGATGCAGAGAGCTTCATTCGACGTAGCGCGGATGCAGGGCTTTTGCGCATCCTGAGATGAGTCCACAGAACAACCCGGGGGCGGTAACCTCGCTGAATGGCGTCCGCCCGGTTCTGGCTCATTTCGACACGCCTCGCTCAGCGGAAGACCTCGCCGCTGACATAATCGATCTCTGGGCTGGCGCAGAGGGCTCGCTGCAATCTCTCGTCGGCAATTCGTCACTAACCGGACAACAACTAATTCGCGCCGCCCGCCAGGCCGAGGTGATCACCCTCGAGCAGGCGCACGCCCTGCTGGAGTTTCTTGCCGCACGCGATCGCGCCAATAGAACCAGCTACAAGCCGACCCAGGCTGACGGAGATGCGGCTGTCGACGGATTCAGGGCGCTCGAGTCCGCGGTTACTGGCGCTGCGCCGGCGACGCGCGCCGCGCCGACCAATCCGCCCCAGGCCGCATACACTCCGCGGCAGTCTCGGCCGGTGCAGTCAACACCGCCGCCACCCCCGCCGACTCAACCTTCGTCTCCATACGCGCCGCCATCGCCCGGAGTCGGTGGCTATCGACAACCGCCCGCGTATGCCGGGCGCAAGTTGGCCGGCCCGCCGACAATAGAACTCCCGCGCTCCTTCACATCGGAGGGAGCTCCGGGCGGGAGTTCCACTCCTGCCGGAAGTGGAGGCGTCGGACGAACGCACGTCGAGCATGCCCTCGCAGCCGCCGAGAGACGCCGCTGGCCGCAACTCTCGACACCGATATGGATAGCCGTCGCCGTTGTCGTCCTCGTTTTGCTTGGCGGCGGTTATCTGTTGTTCGGACGCGGCGGCGGTGAAGACAACATGACCGCCGGCATCGACGCCATGAAGAACGGGCAGCTCGAGCGGGCACGCGGTGAATTCGCCAAGGCCGTAAAGGCGGATCCGAATGCCGCGACTCCTCACGTTTTCCTCGCACGGCTCGCTCGCGAGCAGGGCGATCTCGCCACCGCTCGCGCGGAGCTCGACACCGCCCTCCGGGTAGAACCGAGAAACGCAATCGCGCTGCGGGAGATGGGACTGGTTCTGTTCGCCAGCCGACAATATGATCTGGCGCGAAGGTTCTTCATCCGCGCCGTCCAGGCCAACCCACAGGATCGCGCCGCGCAGGGATACCTGGGTTGCGCTCTCATGCGAGCAGGTCGCGTGACGGA
>DASWDV010000120.1:0-3709 GCA_036395075.1 Gemmatimonadaceae bacterium
GATCACTGAGGCGAAGGATCCCGCTTCCGAGCTTAGGTCAGTGATGACCACCATCTAGGCAGTCACCGTAACTTCGCGCGGCGCCTCACTTTGGGACTGCCCGGTGCCTTGCTTTGGGTGTCCAGCCTATGTATTTTCAAAGGCTAACCTCGGAAAAAATCAGAGGGCTCCGGCCCTCTTTCCAACATTGTAGGGAGTAGCACGTGAAAGTTCGCAGCAGCGTGAAGCCGATCTGTGAGCACTGCAAGGTCATCAAGAGACAGGGCGTGACTCGCATCATCTGCAAGCGCAATCCAAAACACAAGCAGAAGCAGGGCTGATCATGGCGCGTATTGCTGGCGTGGATCTACCGCGCGAGAAGAAGCTCGAGATAGGCCTCACGTACATCTTCGGCATCGGACGCGCGACGGCGCGACGGATTCTCGAGTCGACCGGCGTCAACGCGGAGCAGAGAGTTCGCGATCTGAACGATGCCGATACAAATCGGCTGCGCCAGGCGATCGAAAAGGATGTTCGCGTCGAAGGTGCGCTTCGGACAGAGGTGGCGATGAACATCAAGCGACTGATGGACATCGGCAGCTACCGCGGCATTCGTCACCGTCGCGGGCTTCCGGTTCGTGGTCAGCGCACGCACACCAACGCCCGCACCAAGAAAGGCCCGCGCCGCGCAATCGCCGGCAAGAAGAAGGTCACCAAGTAATGCAGGTAACTAAGTAATCATGGCAATCGGGAAGAAAGCGAAGCGCGTGATCGAGGCGGAAGGAATCGCCCACGTCTCAGCGACTTTCAACAACACGACCATCACGATCACCGACTCGCACGGGAACACGATTTCGTGGGGATCCTCGGGCAAGGCCGGCTTCAAGGGCTCCAAGAAGTCGACTCCGTTTGCCGCCACCGTCGCCGGTGAGCAGGCTGGACGCGAGGCCGTCACGCTCGGCGTACGCCGCGTGCACGTGAGAGTGCAGGGGCCGGGATCCGGACGCGAGTCAGCGATCCAGGCGTTGGTAGCGGCCGGTCTTCAGGTCAAGTCGATCAAGGATGTGACGCCGATTCCACACAACGGCTGTCGCCCTCCAAAGCGTCGGAGGGTGTAGCCGATGCGATATACCGATGCGAGCTGCAGGCAGTGTCGCCGCGAGGGGACCAAGCTGTTCCTCAAGGCGACGAAGTGCTTCACGGAGAAGTGTCCGGTCGAGCGTCGTCCGACGCCGCCGGGACAACACGGTTCGTCGACCGCACGCCGTCGCAAGATGTCCGAGTACTCGAAGCAGCTCCGTGAGAAGCAGAAGATCAAACGCATTTACGGCGTCAGTGAGAGACAGTTCCGTAACACCTTCGAGCGGGTCGCACCGCTTCCGGGAATTACGGGACACAACCTGCTCGCCGCGCTGGAGTCGCGTCTCGACAACGTCGTGTATCGGATGGGATTTGCCGGCAGCCGCAAGGCGGCCCGCCAGCTCGTTCGGCATCGGCACGTCGAAGTGAACCAGAAGTCTGTCGATATCCCGAGCTACCTGGTGCACCCTGGCCAGGAAATTCGCGTTCGGATGAAGTCGCGTGAGCAGGCGAGCGTGATGGCGGCAATGGATCAGTCGTCGCGCGGCGCCCCGCTTTCGTGGATCGCGGTCGACCGCGACACCTTCAGCGGCAAGATGCTCGAGCGACCGACGAGGCCGAACATTCCAATCGCCGCTCAGGAACAACTGGTAGTCGAACTTTACTCCAAGTAGCTCGCACGATTCGAACTTTCAGTCGCTTTTACACATACGCATAGCACGACGAGACCCTAACTCTCGTTACGGGCTCACCGCGCGTTAGGGGCGGGGTGGCACGTTCAAGGAAACGAAAAAAATGGCAACCGCAATTGATCTCAGGGGACTTGTCCGCCCGCAGCTAGTCGAAGCGACGAAGCGCGAAGACAATCCCAATGTCGCAGAATTCCGTCTCCAGCCGCTCGAGCGTGGCTTTGGCCATACGCTCGGCAATGCGATGCGGCGCTTGCTGCTCTCATCGCTTAGAGGATCTGCCGTGTGGGGTTTCCGCATCGACGGGGTCCTCCACGAGCATCAGACGATCCCGGGCGTCGTTGAAGACGTCCATCAGATCATCGGCAATCTGAAGGCGCTGACCTTGTCGCTCGACGAGGGCGTCGAGAACACCGTCTTGCGCATCTCGAAGAACGCGGCGGGCGCCGTAACGGCGGCCGACATCGAGGGTCAGGGCGGCGTGACGATCATCGACCGTAACCAGCACCTGTTCACGCTCCAGGGCGATCGCGACATCAACGTCGAACTGTACGTCGGACGCGGACGGGGCTATGTGGAATCCGACCAGCATGTCGTCGACAAGACGCTGCCGGTTGACGTCGTTCGCATCGACTCGATCTACAATCCGGTTCGTCGCGCCAACTTTGCAGTGGCGGAGACGCGCGTTGGTCAGAGGACCGACTACGACAGATTGACGCTCACGGTCGAGACGAACGGCACGATCACCCCTGAAGAGGCAGTGAGCTACGCAGCAGCGCTCGCGCAAACGCACTTCCAGTACTTTGCCGGCTTTGGCTCGCATGCATCCGCGCCTCTCGTTCCGGGCACCGACATGCCGGGTGGTGACGCGCACCGTCTTGCAGAGGTTCTGCGCACCCCAATTGAAGATTTCGAGCTATCGGTTCGCTCGGTAAACTCGCTCAAGAACTCCAACATTCGCACTCTGGGAGATCTCGTCCGCCAGAGCGAGAGCCAGATTCTCCAGGTCAAGAATTTCGGCAAGAAGTCGTTGAACGAGATCGCCGACCTGCTCGAAAGGGAGAATCTCAACTTCGGAATGAAGTACGAGGAGACTCCCGACGGCGTCCGCATCACTGACCAGGGCACACCACCGAACCGTAATGTCGCCACGGTTGGCGCCGACGACGAAGAGGAAGTGTAAGGATGCGTCACCGCAAAGTCGGCCGACAGCTTCGCCGCACGAGCGAGCAGAAGCTGGCGCTAATGAGAAATCTCGCGAAGGCGCTGATCGAGCGCGGCGCGATCGAGACGACCGAAGCGAAGGCGAAGGAGCTTCGTCCGTTCGTGGAGAAGCTGATTACGAAAGCCAAGTCCGGGACGCTGCACAACCGCCGTCTTGCCGGCCGGCATGTCGCGCACCGGCCGACCGCGGACAAGCTGTTCCAGGAGATCGGCCCCAAGTTCGCAACCAGAAATGGCGGGTACACCCGCATCCTCAAGACCGGGCACCGCAAGGGCGATGGCGCCGAGATGGCGCGCATCGAGCTGATCGGGACCGAGGGTTAATCGAATGGCGCAGATCAAGAGAAACCGCTGCTACCTTTGCGACAAAGGCGTGGCGTACGGCAACAACGTCTCGCACGCGAACAACAGGACGCGTCGCACCTGGAAGCCGAACCTTCAGGTCGCGCGGATTGTGATCGACAAAAAGATCACGAAGGTGAAGGTGTGCACTCGCTGCCTGCACGCGGGGAAGGTCGTCCGCGCGCCGAGAGGGAAGACAGCTGCATAGGCGTGGTACTGGTCTCATGGAAAAAGGGAGCCCCACGGGCTCCCTTTTTCTTGGCCATGGTCCGCAATTGAACGGGAGTTTTACCGGGCGAGAAGCCTTTGCTACCTTTGGTCCAGTGAATCGCATCGAATTGAATGCCTAAGCGAACCGACATCCACCGAATTCTATTGATAGGCTCCGGCCCGAT
>DASWDV010000121.1:0-4072 GCA_036395075.1 Gemmatimonadaceae bacterium
ACGAACGCGACACCCATTGCCATGAGGAGCAGCGTTCCCGCGCCTTTGATGAAGGTCGATGTCTGGTATTCGCGGAACCGGGTCGCGTAGTCGTCGATGACGTGGCGGAAGATCAGCGGATCCAGGAGTGAGAAGACCTGGTTGGTTGCCGCCAGCACGAGCGCCAGCAGGATCAGCGCGCGGTATTTACGGAGATAGAAAAAAAGAAGATTCACCCTCGGATACTATCGGGGTGCTGTCACGCTCGCAAATGTCAGCGCGGCGGTCTGTATTTTTTGCGGCGGTTGAACGTCTTGACGAAGCGGTGGCGCCGAGTTCGGAGCGTATCGAGCGCCCGGCTGGCGTTGCGTCTCCACTCGGCGCCCGTGATGATCGTGCAGAAGCGCTCGTAATCGAGCACTCCTTCGTGTGGCGCTTCCGTGAAGACATATCGCGGCGCAGTGCGGAAACGCTCGATCTGAATCGGGAAGCGCTGGAGAACCTGCGTCTGCGACTCGAACTCCTCGTACATGCTTTTCTTGAGAGCTTTCTCCGTTTCGGTGAGCAGGATCGTTCGTTGGTCGCTGCCAATGTACGGCAGGAAATCGAAAACCCTGCGTTCCCCGCTGTAGTTGTGGTACGACGTGAGCTCGAGGACTACAGGTGCCGGAGCCTTGTCGCGTCGCAGGATCCCGCACGCTAGGTGAACAGCGAACGCGGTCGCGTCGTGATCCGAGTGGCCACCTTCATATGGGTGGGTGAGGACGATGTCGGGCCGCACCTCGTCGATGAGGTCGGCAACATCGAACACCACCTCCAGCATCTGGAGACTCGCCTCGCCATCGACGTATCCAAGGCCACGGCAGCGTTCGGGAGTGATGCCCACTCGCGCGAGGGCGTTCACGACTTCGCGGCGCCGGGCGCGCGCATACTCTTCGCGCGTGAGAAAGCCTTTGCTTTGCGCGTACCGCTCGTCGCGTGGTGCTCCGTCGGTAACGTGTGCGACGACGACGTCAGGGATTCCCGCGAGCAGTCCGCCGGCGCCGATCGCTTCGTCGTCGGGATGAGCGACGACGACGAGCGTGCTCGGAAATGCTTCTACGAGAGCCGTGCGCTGTGCGATGCGGTCCAGAACTTCCTGCGTAACCTCGAGCGGCGGCCGGTAGCGGGCGTCACGATCGGGCGGAACTATGAGCTCAGGAGTCTTGATGAGAGCCCCGGGATCCGTCCGCTCGGTCTGGAGCTGATCGGCCAGTCCCGAAATGAGGGCGAGCTCGTCCTCCTCTTTTTGGGCTGATCGCGGGTCCAAACCCGAGTCCCTAACATGCGGTTCGAGCGAAAACTCCAAGTTGGGGCGCGCCCGGGGATCACCTGCACCTGATTTCACGCGAACCACCACCTCCACTTCTCATCGCGGCCAGTGGGATTTCGCGTGGGCCGCAGAGGACTAGATATCGTTAGCAGTGGGAGGGCAATTCATATGCCTGCTACGGCTCAGTAATCGCCGGCCGCCGATTTTTTCTAGCTCAGCCGGGGAGGTCGTCAAGCTCAGTTGAGTTTGTCTGGAAGCCAGTTGCGGATCGCCGTTCATGAAAGTCATCCGAATGCAGGCTGATCAGTTCGTACTGCTCTTTCAAATCGCTGTATCGAGGCACGGAAAGTCTTGCTCGTCCCGAAATCCATTACGACCCTCAAGTCGTATGACCGCTCGCAGCTCTCGTCAGACGTTGTCGCCGGCGTAATTGTCGGTGTCGTTGCTCTTCCGCTGGCGATAGCGTTTGCCATCGCCAGCGGTGTGACACCGGATCGCGGACTTTATACGGCGATCATCGCGGGATTCCTCATCTCCGCATTTGGCGGGTCGCGCGTCCAGATTGGCGGACCAACAGGCGCGTTCGTCGTAATCGTATACGGAATAGTCCAACGCTTCGGGATCGACGGACTCATCGTCGCCACTCTCATGGCCGGTGTCATTCTCGTTGTACTCGGTGTCGCGCGCCTTGGGGCGGCCATCAAGTTCATTCCGCACCCCGTGGTGGTCGGATTCACGAGCGGGATCGCCGTGATCATTTTCTCGAGCCAGGTAAAGGATTTTCTGGGCCTGCGCGTCGGTAACGTCCCCGCCGATTTCATCGCGAAGTGGCGTGTCTTTGGGTCGAACATCGGCTCGGTCGACGGACGGACACTGGCAGTCTCGCTGTCAGCGCTGCTGATAATGGTGCTGTGGCCACGAGTGAGTCGCCGAATCCCCGGTCCTTTCATCGCATTGATCGTCACGACCGCGGCCGTTCGGTTCTTCAACATCCCGGTCGAGACCATCGGAACGCGGTTCGGGGCCATCAGCGCGTCGTTTCCGCATCCGGTGATTCCGCACGTGACTCTCAATCAGCTCATGGCGCTGGTCGCACCCGCCTTCACTATCGCGCTGCTCGCCGCGGTCGAGTCGCTTCTCTCGGCCGTTGTCGCTGATGGAATGATTGGCGGCCGGCATCGCTCCAACATGGAGCTGGTTGCACAAGGGATAGCGAACATCGTGTCACCACTATTCGGCGGCATGCCCGCGACCGGCGCAATCGCCCGCACGGCAACGAACGTCAAGAACGGCGGTCGCACACCTGTGGCGGGGATGGTGCACGCGCTGACGCTCCTTCTGATAACGCTGTTCTTTGGCCGCTGGGCGGCACTGATTCCTCTATCAACGCTCGCGGCGATTCTGGTCGTCGTCGCATACCATATGAGCGAGTGGCGCACGTTCCGCGGGGAGCTCACCGCGCCCAAGAGCGACGTCGTCGTTCTTCTCACTACTTTCACTCTCACCGTGCTGATCGACCTGACGGTGGCGATCGAAGTGGGAATGGTGCTCGCGGCTTTTCTCTTCATGCGGCGGATGGCCGAGGTCACGAACGTCAGTATCGTAACACGCGAGCTGGCGGACGACGGTTGGGACGATGATGCTGATTCGAACGCCATGCGCGACCGGAACGTTCCGGATGGCGTCGAGGTGTTCGAGATCAACGGACCATTCTTCTTTGGCGCCGCCGAACAGTTCAAGGACACCCTGGGGCAGATCGCGAAAAAACCGAAGGTCTTGATCATCCGCATGCGTGACGTGCCGGCGATCGACGCGACCGGGTTGCACGCGCTCAAGGACCTTGGCCGGCGTTGCCGGCGGGATGGGACTCTTCTTCTTTTGTCCGACGTGCATTCTCAACCGATGTTCGCGCTCGTACGGTCAGACATGTTGGAGGAGATTGGCGAAGAGAACCTCTTCGGCAACATCGACGACGCCCTCAATCGAGCGCGCGATCATCTTGGGCTCTCTCGTCTCCCGCGTCCGGCATCGGCGACGCCAACGGTCGCGCGCGAGTCTGCCGACAACAAGACTCCGCGGATCGCTTAAGCACAGCTCGCGACGCCTGTACTGCCGCGAGCGTGAAGCTCGACCTCCTCATTTTTGGAACTCGACCGGCCGGCCCATTGTCCACGGAATCTTTGCGGCATCGAGCGCGGCATTGAGTGTGGGAATTCGGCGCTGTAGCAGCGCGTTGATCCGCCCAACCTCGCGCTGCAAATCCGAGCTGGCGAGCGTGAGCGTCGCGCGCTGGAGCGCGGTAGGCGGTGACGTCACCCCGCCGATCTCGTCAGCGACGTTGTTCACGCGCTCCAGAATCGACGGATCCTCCACGCGCTTGTCGTCGCTCACCGGCGCAGCTTCGGGATCTCCGCGAATCTTCTTGAGCACGTCCGAGATCTCCGTATCAATCGCATCCGCCTGCTTCGACAAACTATCCGGCGCGGTGCTGCTCTTGAGCGCGGTTTTCACGTCGGTGACCTGTTCCTTGAGCTGCTCAGCGGTGCGAACCGCGGCTTGCACCGTTGCCTGCAATCGGCTGGTGCTGACGCGCATGTCGTACAGCGATCGATAGTCGGCGTCGGTTAGCTGCACGAGCGGATCTGAGCGAACCTCGATGGGAGATTCATAAACCGTCGGCGATCCCGCTCCAGTTTTAACCGTCAGTCTCGCGAGGTACCTACCCGGCAACACGAATGGTCCTTGCGGATCACGCTGCCTGAACTGTGGCTCTCCAACCTG
>DASWDV010000122.1:0-4103 GCA_036395075.1 Gemmatimonadaceae bacterium
GCGAGTGCAATTCTACCAGGGTATTGGTTTGCGATCGCGAAAGAACCCGCCCGTCGGACCGCTGTCAGGCACTGTCGCCAGCCAGACGACAGTCTCTGCTCCTTTATACACCGTCCGACTCGCCCCGCGCCCACCCATTCCCGTCTGTACCCAACCGGGGTCGACTGAATTGACGAGAATTCCCATGCCTTCGGTCTCCGCCGCGATGACACGCGTCAGTACGTTGATTCCCGCTTTCGACAACCTGTACGCGATGTATCCCGCGCTCATTTCGGCGAGTGACCCCATGCCGCTCGACAGGTTGACGATCCGACCGTAACGCCGACTCTTCATTATCGGGGTCGCGAGACGCGAGAGGAGCAGCGGACCGTAGACGTTGGTCTGCATCGTATCGCGAACGATCTCCAGCTCTTCGAGTGGATCGGCGTCCTCCTCCTCGATCATGATGCCGGCGTTGTTGACCAGGATGTCGACCCGGCCAAGATCACGGCGCACCCAATTCATGCATTCGCGAATGCTTTGAACGTTAGCGACATCGAGCTGGCGCGCTTCGACTGGCAGGCCTGACGCGATCATCTCCTTCGCCGCGGCGACGCCCTTTGCCGGATCGCGAGACCCGAGCAACACGCGGATGCCGAGCTTCGCCAACTGGCGGCATGTCTCCAGTCCGATTCCACGGTTGCCGCCTGTTACGAGCGCAATTCTTTCCTCGGCCATAATTCCTTTTGAAGACTAGGAGGTAGTTAGGGTAGCTGGCATCGATCGATGGGATCGGTAACTATCTGTTTTGATTGATATTGGCGCACGCCGGAAACTCGCGTCCTATAACGTAGGCGTACCGACCCTGCTGGCAAGTTTCTGTGCCGGCAGTATCATTGCATTGGTTGGCCGTACTCTGTTTCTCCCTCCATGACCGCATCCCGCATCACAATCCGAGCACCGTCTTCTGCTCCTCCTTCGAAGCAGGAGATCGCGGACCGTCTGGCCGAAGCGCGAGCGAGAACATTGCTGCTCATTGGCGGACTCTCCGACGAAGACCTGCATCGACAGCATGATCCTCTAATGAGTCCAATCATCTGGGATGTGGGTCACATCGCGCACTTCGAAGAGCTGTGGCTCACCCAGAATCTCGATGGCCCGATCGAGTTCTCGGAAATGCCCGGACTGTACAATCCGTTCGAGCATCCACGCGCCACGCGCGCTTCGCTCGCGCTCCCTTCGCTCAATGAGATGGTCGAGCGGCTCGACCAGATTCGCTCGCGAGTTTTCGATCGGCTCGACTCGGTGGAGCTCGATGATCACAACCCGCTGCTCCGCGACGGTTACGTGTACAACATGGTGCTTCAACACGAGTACCAGCACAACGAGACGATCCTGCAGACGCTGCAATTGAAAAAGGGAGAGCCGTATCGCGCCCCGCGTAAGATCACCTTCGGCCCGCAGCGAACGCTCACGAACGCGATGGTCACGTTCAACGGCGGCACGGCCACCATCGGCACCGACGATCGAAGTGCTGCCTACGACAACGAGCGACCGCAGCACATCGTCGACGTGCCGCCTTTTCTCATCGATCGCAGTCCGGTCAGCAATGGGAGGTATCTCGAATTCATCGCCGACAAGGGTTATGAGCGCGAAGAGCTGTGGTCCGAGGGAGGGCGTCGCTGGTTGGCAGAGAGCGGGGCTTCCGCGCCCAAGTATTGGACGAGGCAGGCCGGCGACTGGATCACGCGGACAATGGATATCACGCGACCAGTCGATGCCACTCGTCCCGTCTGCCACGTTTGTTATTACGAGGCGGAGGCGTTCGCCGCGTGGGATGGGAAGCGACTTCCTACCGAACCTGAGTGGGAAGTCGCCGCATCGTGGGACCCGGCGTCCAACGAGGCGCGCGCTTTCCCGTGGGGAAACTCCGCGCCGGACTCGAGATTCGCGAATATCGATCAGCTCGCCTTCGACACCGCGCCCATCGGCACCTATGACCGCAACGTGTCGCCAATCGGCTGTTACGGAATGATCGGCGATGTGTGGGAATGGACGTCGAGCGGTTTCACCGGTTATCCGGGTTTTCGCAGCTTCCCGTATAAGGAGTACTCGGAAGAATTCTTCGGCTCCGACTACAAGGTTTTGAGAGGCGGCTCGTGGGCGACCAGGCCCGGTGCTATCCGCAGCACGTTCCGAAATTGGGATTACCCCATCAGGCGGCAGATCTTCAGCGGATTCCGCTGCGCGCGCGACGCATGAGAAACGGCCGCCAGTCAGACGTCGTCGGTGGGACGCCACCGTACACAGTCCGCCAGTCCCGGCAACAGATGCTGTTCGATGTCCGCGACGGGCTGTCACGATCGCCGAAGCAGCTCTCGCCGAAATATTTCTACGACGAGCGGGGCTCCGAGCTGTTCGAGGAGATCACTCAGCTTCCCGAATACTATCTCACGCGCGCCGAGCGTTTGTTACTGGAACAGAAAATTGCCCCGATAGTGCGAGCGGTGCAGCCTTGTTCGCTGGTCGAGCTCGGCGCCGGCAGCGCGACGAAGACTCACATCATCCTCGACGAAATGCGCGCAAACGGATGCGCCGAGTGCTATGTGCCGGTCGATGTCAGCAGGGACTTCCTGGAAGCAACGGCGGTGCAGCTGCGCGCCGATTATCCGGATGTGCAGATCACGCCTGTCGTCTCGGACATCACCGAGCCTTTTGCTCTTCCTCCTGTTGCAAGCCCGACACTCGTCGCGTTCCTCGGCAGCACGATCGGAAACTTTCCGCGCGAGCAGGCAGTCAGACTGCTCGCGCACATAGCCGGCGAGATGGGCGCAACCGACAGGTTTTTGCTCGGCGCTGACCTGATCAAGGATGCGGCGATCATCACTCGCGCCTACAACGACCCGAAGGGTGTGACAGCCACGTTCAACCTCAATATCCTCCAACGCCTGAACCGCGAGCTCAACGCGAATTTCCCTCTGGGTGACTATGAGCACCGCGCGTTCTATAGCAGCTCGCAACATCGCGTCGAGATGCACCTCGTCGCCCGCCGAGCGCACAGGGTATTGATCCCGGAAATTGGGGAGATCACGCTGGACAAGGGTGAAAGCATCCGCACCGAATTGAGCTACAAGTACGATCGGCCGATGCTCGACGACATTCTCTCGGCGTCGGGCCTCACGATCGAGCAGTGGATGCCCGCTGACGACGGGTCGTTTGCTTTGGTGCTCGCCCGCGTAGAGAGCTGAGCCCGCGCCGTGAGCCTCAGCGAGGCACAGCTCCTGGAGGATGTTAGACAGCGGTTGTTCGCTCCGTCCCGATCTGCGATGCCGCGCGCGATCGGTCTCGAGCTGGAGCTGATTCCAATAGTCAGCTCGACGAAAAAACCCGCGCTACCGGCGCGCGGCGAAGCTCCTTCGACGGCCGATATCCTGTCGCAGCTGGGAACACGCGAACACTGGATGGAAAAACCAGCCGACGATGATCCGCCGTCCTGGGAGCTTCGCGACGGAGCCCGCATTTCGTTCGAGCCAGGCGGGCAGATCGAGATCAGTACGAGCCCGCACGCGACCGCATCGTCCGTAGTCGATTCGACTCGAGCTCTCGTTGCCCTTTTGAGAAATGCGATGCAACGAGAGGGCATCGAGCTGATTGCTCGCGGCGTAGATCCATACAACGGCATCGACGCCGTCCCGCTCCAATTGCATCGGGAGCGATATAGCCGCATGACACGCTACTTCGATTCGATCGGACCGTCGGGTGTGCGGATGATGCGGCAGACTGCCGCCCTCCAGATAAATGTGGAGCGAGGAGAAGATCCGAAATCCAGGTGGCGACTGCTCAACGAGCTGGCACCGGTCGTCGTCGCGCTCTTCGCCAATTCGCGCGATTACGCCGGCTCGTCGACCGACGCCGCCAGTTACCGCGGTCAGCTGTGGCGCTCGCTGGATTATTCCCGCACTGGAATCGTCTACGACGAGCGCAGATTCGTCGAACGATATTTCGAGTTCGCCCTCGATGCGATAGCGATGCGAAGCGATGAGGCCGCCGGGCCATACCGGACGTTTCGAGATTGGATGCGCGATTCAGCGGTTACCGCTGATGATTGGCTGTTTCACCTTTCG